>JACRGU010000132.1 GCA_016212245.1 Nitrospirota bacterium | reverse complement strand
GGGCACTGCCCTGTCTATAGTCTGGAATGATATGTCTTCCCTTGTCTCTTCGAACTTTACCTGTTCATAGAGTTGAGTAAGGATTTTCAGTTCTTCATTGAGGAACATCACATCCCTCTGAGACCTTCCATATCCTAAGGCAATAGATGGCGCCCCTGTAAGGGTGAGGCTACTGCCAGCCTCTGAATGTGAGCCCTGCTCAAGCTTGTTGAGTTCTGCCTTCAGGGCCTTTGTCTCATCCTCGAGCATAATTATATCAGGATGCCTTTCTGTAACAATACCCTTAAGTGCCCTCAGGCGGGCATCCCTTGCTACTATCTGTGCCTTGAGGTCTGCAAGTCCCTTGACAGCAGCATCTGCCTGTTTTTCTATAGCCACTGCCTTGTATTTCTTCTGAAACTGCTTGAACGATTCCTCTGCCTTTGTCAGGTCTTCCCTTATCCTCGCTATCTGGCCTTCAAGGTGTATCCTCTGCCTTTTTGCGAGTGTAATGGAATTTGCCTGGAGAAAATTGTCGAGTTCTTTTATGTACTGATTTGATATCTTAGCAGCAAGTGCAGGGTCCTTATATTCCACAGCTATTGTTATAAGACCCTTTTTATCAGAAGATATCTTGACCATGCCTTTCTGAAGTGCCTTTATTGCATCCTCTCTGAGGGGTTGCTTATCAGGGTAAAGAACCTTTATCAGGTCAAGGCCATCTATAACCCTTTCTGCCACAGTCCTGCTCTCAAGGACAGATACGAGCTTATCCTTCGGGCTTCCCTTTCCACCGATAGGGACACCGGCTATCTGGGCCAGATTACTAATGGAATAAGAAAGGCTACCTGAGGATGACTCAAGGGGGATAATGCTCGCCTTTGCCTGGTATATTTTAGGCATGAAAAGGCTTATCACCCCTGCAGTGAATGCAGATACAAAGAACAGCACAAGGATAAATCTCTGCCTCTTCTTTATGACCTTCCAGTAGTCGAGCAGGTTTATCTCATCATCCCCAGGAGGTGAGACTTCAGATATATTTTTGTTCTGTTCCATGTTTATTTTTTTCACCTTTTCATTGTCCAGAAGCTCTCTATTAGGCCAACTCGCCACTTACCATTCTCTTTATGTAGCTTCAATTCAGCTATGGCCTCAGATTTTATATATTTTAAAATAATTATTGCCTTGTCGTTTTCTATATCCTTTATCTCCCATTTACTCTCTTTTAGAACAAGGTCAGGGTTAAAATTATCCAAAAAGGCATCCCAGTAAGTCTTGAATATCGTGCCACTATTGCTGAAATCTGTGGCAACAATCTCCTTTTCAATATCACCGCCTGCCTTTTTAATAGACTTATATACATCATCTATAATTGTAAAACGGGATTCCTCTGTAAGTGTATTCCAGGCATCAGTGTACTTCCTCTCTTTAAGATTTATAAAAAATCTCTCTGCAGAATCAAGAACCTCCGCCTCAGATTTATCACCTTTAGGGACAGCATAAAGTATCAGAGGGTGAGTGAGAGAAAAAAACAGACTGATTATTACAAGAACAATAATATCTCTAAATCTCAATCTCATCATTATATCCCCTCCCATTATTTTACCATTTTCCCCTCTGAACATCTAATAATAAAAAATCAGCCAGGCACAAAAAATATCCCCCATTCTTTAAAAATGGGGGGATGTTTGCAAAGACAACAATGTAATATAAAAACATCAAATGAGTCTACTGAGTATAGTTTGTGATACCAGCCTCATGCAATGTTGTCAGCACATGGGTAAGCGCTGTCACATGGCATACAGAATGGTAAGCTGCGAAATGATGAACAGCTGTTGTGATGTTATCTCCCTCGCAAAGCTCACCATAGCCGCTAATATCAACACACTTTTTTGAAACTTTACCCTCAGCGCCAGCTGCTACAACAACCCCTGCAATAACTGCTGCTGCTATAGTTGCTGCTGCTATTGTACCTGCAGTTATACCAGCAGTTGTAGCAACACCTGCTGCTTCTCCTGCTGCCTCTGCAGCAGCAGCTCCGGGTGCTGCTGCAGGAGCGGTTATACCCATCTCATTAAGGGTAGGCTGTATCATCTGTGGTGTAAACATTGCTGGAATTGTAGGTGCCATACCAACTGCTACAACTGTAAATTGACCAGCAGTCAGGGTTACTATCTGCGTTGGAAATGCAGGGTTAACAACAGAGACAATGCCATCTAAACAATAAAACGCACTTCCAGGGTTGCTTTCAATAATGCTGAGCCAGTCACTCCCTCTCGCTGCTGCTATTGCTGTTGGTGTATGGACTTCGAATCTTGAATCAGGAGTGAGAAACTTTGTCACCTCAGTCTTCAGCTTTCCTGCCTGGAGTGATAGGATACCATTTCTCTTTTCTTTTTCAATTAGATATTCTTTTATCTCCAGTTTTGTATTCTGGGCCAGTATAAGCACGCTATCGTCTTTAAATAGCATCTTTGCCCTTGCTCCCTTCCCTGCTGTAATCAGGTCTCCTGTAGATACATCATGTCCTACATCAGGTTTTAGCTCTTTTCCGGCCCTTGAAAGAGAGACATCGGGCTTAACCTGTGTGAAATTACCGATAATTTCAGCAAAGATAGAAACCGGAAAAATCAACTGAGATATCAGGAATATAGCAAAAAATAACCTTACCATTTCTCCTCCTCAAGATAACTACCCCTCAGGGCCTTTAGCCCTAAGGGGTTATGAATTTCATGATTTTGTGATAAATAAATTTACGGCCCAGTATAGTCTGTGATACCAGCATTATGCAATGTTGTCAGCACATGAGTAAGTGCTGTAGCATGGGTTACAGCGTGATAAGCTGCGAAATGATGAACAGCTGTTGTGATGTTATCTCCCTCGCAAAGCTCACCATAGCCGCTAATAGTAACACACTTTTTTGAAACTTTAGCCTCAGCGCCAGCTGCTACAACTGCTGCTACAACTGCTGCTGCTATAACTGCGGCTGCTACTATTGTGCCGGTAGTAATGGCTGCTGTAGTTGTTACTGCTGCTGTTGTCCCTGCGGTTGTAGCCCCTGTTCCTGCTCCAGCTCCTGCTGGTTCGGCTGCTATCGCCTTTGTTGTGAAGATAGGCAAGAGAGCCATGTTTACCACAAAGATGCTCAATACTACCAATACCATTTTCCAGTTAATCAGATGTCTCATAATCACACCTCCTTTTCTTCTAATTTTTTACTTTACAAAATATCTTAACTGCCTAAAAGCTATGATATCAGCCCTATTTATACACTTCTTTTTTATCTTTGTCAAGAAAAATTTTTGTGTTTCTGCCTATAAAATCAAACAGGGGTGTAAAGTGTTCGATATCCTGTGCAACATCCCTTGTCCACGGAGATATTTTATGCTCGTATACCATTCTTGTGTCAGTCCCTTTAAACAGTCGTATGGGTATTAATACTCCGATACCTTTGTCATGATAGCCACGGTTTGCATTGTCATTAAAAATTGTCGTGTCAGTTATGCTATACCATGCTGATAAGACAACTCCCTTGATATTCTTCGAGACCGTAACCTTCGTTCCAATATCTCCTGCCAGAAATCTGCCGTATTTTATATCTATTAAGACTTCGGATTTCGGGAAATTTATCCTTGTATTAAAAAAGGCCGTGTTATATATATTTTTTACATTATCTTTTTTCAGCAAGAATGGATTATCAGGGTCCCTTTTTTTGACAGAACTGCCGCTCAGCCCTAACAACAATCTGCCGTTGAAAAATGGTTTCGCAATCTCAAAATCCAACCCTGCGTATTGCATCTCAAGAAAACCAACCGCAAATCTTGTAAAAATATCTGGTGAAAAGCGATAAATCTGCTCGAAAAGGAGTTTATCAAAGACAACCTTCTTTTTGATGTAATCCACAATATCAGTACGAACCGGTATAGAAAGGGGTTCATTAACGGTTGAGATATTCGCAAAAGGGAACAAACCAACCCCAGCAACGACGGCTGCGCTCTCCCAGGGGATATAACCAACCCACCCTAAAATTCCCAGTTTACCTTTAAGAAATCCAGAGGGGTCATTCAAAAATAGTTGGAAATGTGGTTTGTATCCATACATGAAAGCATCTGCCAATTTAGCACCTTTTTCTGTTTTGGGTACATGAAGGTTCTTTGTTTGAAAGTCTGAGATAACAAAAAATTCATTAACATTTAATTTATCAGCGAGAAGATCAGCTAAATCCATCCGTGTTGTGTGAAAAGAAAATATCGGAATTCCTCTCTCTTTAAAAATAAGTGTTATGCTATTTACTTCTTCAGGTATTATAGGTCCAATTGCTTTAAGGGCTATAACCAGTGCCTTCATATTACTAAGATATTTATGATTCTCTAAGTGTATTATCAGGGTTTTATTTTCCAGAGATATCCCAATATTACTAAACCCGGACAGTAGGAGGGCAAAGGAAAGACGGGTTTCAATCGGATAGTCTTTAAATGTTGGGTGTTCTTTGTAAGGGTGATCGTATATAGGAATCATTGGTCGTCCGATGTCAAATGACATTGAAAAATTGAGACCAATCTTATCGCCCCTCTGATAGCTCAAATCAATCTCTGAAAAGGATGATGGCCTTATCCTTATCCCGAAATTATAAGGGGATGGCACTGGTCTGCTAAAATATTTTGCCTGTGCGGGGTCTTGTGTCTGTAGATGGTATTTTATCGGGCTGTGTTCAGCTACCAAGGCAAACCTTTTAGATAGGGCGAACTCAACACCCCAGAAGAAATTCTTTGTCCTCCACCACTCCCTTGGCTTCTGAAACATTTCAACTATAAATCTATCTCCAGAGGAAGGGAGAGGCTCTTTCCCGAATCTTCCATTGCCCATACCTATGGTAAAGTCAAATGGATAAATCTGTTTTGATGCAACGATGTATTGAGATGCATGATGCCTTGTGCCTTGAGGGTCCATTATGCCTATCGCAACTGCAGGTAGATACTTATCTTCTTGCAGTATCTGGAATTTAAGATCTATGGCCTTATCCTTGGCATTACCGTAACCTGGGAGCAAGGCAGGAACCCCTATCACCTCGGTTATCCTTCCAGTTATTTCAAGCCTTTTTAAAGGGCTGAGTGTGAGATAATAGTACCTGTATGGCTTTATCTGGCTGATACCCATCCTGTATCTGCCCTCAGGCAATACCCGCGCATTAGGTATCTCTAAGAGGCCAGTGCCACCCCAGTTGGCTGGATTGACAAAAGGCTCATCAGAGGCAAAAGAAGGCGAGAAAGACGGGAAAAGCGAGAAAAGAAGTAAGGCGAGAAAGGATGTAAGGCTTTTCCCGCCTTTTTTAGAATAGCTGCCAGACAACACCGGTTGTAACCGCTATCTGGAAGAGTATCTGTGTTATATCCTTTATCTCTCTGAGCCAGGCAATCCTTTCGAGTTTTTCAGGGACAACAATCGTATCACCAGGCTCGATCTCTTTTATCTCCTCACCAAAGGCCGAGATCTCCCACCTGGACTTAAATGGATTCCAGCTTAAAAATCCCCTCGAAAGTTTTCTGGCAGTACCATCAACCTTGAGGGCATAGACATTGCTTGTATCCGCATAGGTGCTATAATCACCTGCCATCTGGATATACCCCTTATAATCAAGGTCTTCACGATAGACAAAGCTTCCAGGAGATAGCACCTCTCCAGTAACATTTACAACACTGTTCATAGTCGGGATTTCAAGGGCATCACCTTCCTCAAGCTCTATATCAAATTCACTGCCCCTGAGAAGCCTCATATGTGAAAGCCTAACAGACATCCGTCCTGTAGCCTTCAGGGTTTTCAACCTCTGGATTAATTTCTCCCGCTGTTCTGACTCCAGTCTTTTTATTGTTGCCTCTTCAGGAGATAGTGCTACTGCTGCCTCGGCTGCTGCCTTTCGAAAGATCTCTCTCTCCAGTCTTGAAACCATCTCATCGAAGGATTTCTGCTGAAGCAACCTTACCCTTTCCCTCGTGAAGACTGCACCCCTCAGATATGCCTTCTCTGTATAGCCTCCTGCCCTTTCTATAAGGTCAGCCAGTCTTTCACCTTTTTTAATCACATATGTGCCAGGGAATCTGACCTCTCCCTTTATTAGCACCCTTTTATTAAGCTCCCATTCAGGTATATTCTTTACTAAGAGAAAATCCATTGACTTAAGAATAAGATTCTCATGGGGATCACCTTCGATTGCCTTCTTTAAATTGATATTCACTCTTTCGGTCTTCGGGCCTGCCTGTGTAATGCTGATACGGGTCAGTTCTGTATTTTCTATATTTGCATAAGGCTCCAATCCGCCTGCAAGTGATACAATATCCTTAATAGTCATACCTTCTGTCAGCCCATAATCCCCTCCCTTTATAACCGCACCTTCAACTGATACAAATTTATACTCCTTCAACTTTATGATTCTGACAACATCTCCCTTCCTTAATTGAAGATACTGAAGCTCAAGCCTGCCGGGTCTTATTCTATCTGATTCAAATATTGTCTTACATTTTTCTACCTCCTCTTCCTTTATCTCTTCCTTCCTTTCTATTATTTCTTCTCTTCTCTCTTCTATCTTTTCTTCTCTCTGCCTTTCTAAGGGTATCCTCTCTGATCCAAGGATTGTTCTGGCCCTTCTCTCTATGCATCTTTCAACAGTCAGCCTTACAATCTCCCACGGCCTTACCTTATCCTGAATAAATTCAGAGAGAAAAATCTCTTTGTTGATCTCATATGAAGATACCTCACCAATATCCCCAACAGGATAGACCTTAACTATATCCCCATCCTTCAGGATAAAATCTCTCAACGGGTCTTTTAATACCTTACTCAGGTCATTCTCAAAGACAATATGCCTTTCATTCTCCTCTATCCTCTCAACCTGAACCCTGCCAGAAAAGGCTATTGGCAGAAGCCCTCCTGCCATCCCTATCAGCTCTGAAACCTGCGTCTTCCCTTTAAGTTCATAAATAGCAGGCACCTTGACACTACCTGCTATTGCAGCGATCTGACCAATCGGCGGTATGAAGATAACATCACCAGGGAGGAGCCGTACATCCCTTGTCTTATCTCCCTTGAGGATAAAATCATACATGTCAAAGGTAACAATGGTCTTACCCTCCCTTTTGAGCTCTACATTTCTCATGCTCCCTGTCTTGCTTGGCCCACCTGATGCAAAGAGGGCATTTACAAGTGTCGAAAGACTGGAGACAACATAACTGCCTGGCCTCATGGCATTGCCAACAACAAAGACCCTTATCCCCCTGAGGCTGCCGAGTGTGATATTTATATTAAAGTCTTTATAATATTTTGATATCTCCTGCTGGATAAAACTCTTTAACTGACCGAGGTTCATTCCAACCACAGTAAGCACACCAACCTTTGGAATCACAATATTCCCATCCCGGTCAACGACTAAAAGGTAGTTGCCCTCTATCATCCCCCATAGTGTTATCTTTATCTCATCACCAGGCCCTATAACATAGTCAGGCCCAACTGATGCAGCATCAACAGGTGCAAAGGTCGTAGGAGGCTGACTGAAAAGGTCATAACCGAACTGTGATATATTAAGTGAGATATCAGTCGTCATCTGCCCCCTTACATAACGCTCCATGGGTGAAGGTTCTATCTTCTCTGCTGGAGGTGTTACAGGAGGTGGTGGAGGTACGGGCTGTGGTGGAGCAACGGGTTGTACAGGCACAATTTGAACAGGGGCCGGGGTCAATTGCCCGGCAGGCTGCGATGGTGAGGTGATATCTATGGCTCCTATTACATCTGGTAAAAGAAAGGATAACAGTAATAGGAAAAATAATGTCCTTTTCATAACGCTCCCCCCAAAAATTTCCCCATTATACTTTCACCTATTCTCTATTGTCAAACCCAAAATTAATATGGTAGACTTTAAATTTAAATGAGCTGGTATACCATATATACAAAACACAGGCATGAAGACTTTGTTGCCTCCCGGCTGCAGGATATCAGGCTCGAGGTCCTGAACCCTCGGCTGAAACATAGAAAATATCAGCGCAATAAAATCATTGAGGTTGTCGAGCCTCTTTTCCCGTGTTACCTGTTTGCAAACTTTGATAAAGATAAATACTCCCATCTAATCACTTACACAAGAGGTGTGAGGTACATCGTCGGGAAAGGCAATCCTATTGTTGTGCATGATGAGATTATTAACACAATAAGAGATAGGATGGAGGATGGTAATATAATAGTAATCAAACCACAGAGGTTTGAAAAAGGCGATAGGGTTCTTATAAAGGATGGACCCTTTAAAGACTTTTATGGCATTTTTGAAAGGGAGGTTAAAGGGCCTGAGAGGGTTATGATACTCTTAGATGCAATCTATTACAGACTTGAGATAGATGGCTACTTTCTGAGAAAGATGTGAAATTTTTACTTGACACACAGAATGGAGATATTAAAGAGTATTTTATTATTTCTTGTTGTTGTATTGTTCTAAGCTCAAAGCCCAATGCTCAAATAAAGACATGCCTGTATTGGACATGAATGGCGGTAGCCTGTGAAGTCAATAATCCTCGCAGGTGGAAGCGGTACAAGGCTCTGGCCGCTTTCAAGAAAAAACTATCCAAAACAGTTTTTAAAGCTCAATGGGGATAGTTCACTCCTGCAGCAGACTGCAGAGAGACTACTTCGTATCCTATCCCCTCAGGACATTATTGTGATGACAAATGACAATTATCTTTTCCATGTCAGGGCTGACCTCAAGGGGATTTACGACAACCCTTTAATAATCCTTGAGCCTGTGAGCAGGAATACAGCCCCTGCAATTGCCCTCGCTGTTAAATACTGTGTGGAGAAACTAAAGAGCAGTAATGATGAGGTCCTTTTTGTCTCCCCCTCAGACCATATTATAAGACCAGTAGAGAGATTCACAGAATATATAAGAGATGCAGGTGAGATAGCAAAAGAAGGATACATTGTCACTTTTGGCATAAGACCTACGAGGCCAGAGACAGGTTATGGGTATATAAAAGTTAGAAGTGAGAAGTTAGAAGTTAGAAGTAAAGGATACGATTGCTATAGGGTAGAGAAGTTTACAGAAAAACCCGATATAGAAATTGCAAAACAGTATATAAATGAAGGGAATTATTACTGGAATTCTGGCATGTTCGCCTTTACAATTGGAACAATTTTAGAGGAACTACAAAAATATACCCCTGAGATATACAGAAATCTTGAAGGAAACTTTAAAGAGGTCGTTTCTAACTTTGTTAATATGCCGGATATATCCATAGACTATGCAGTTATGGCAAAATCCGACAGGGTTGTAACACTCCCTCTGGATATATACTGGGATGATATAGGCTCATGGGATTCTGTTTATGAGGTCTTGGAAAAAGATGAGAAGGGCAATGTTAAGACCGGAGATGTCCTGAATATTGATACAAAGGATACCCTGATAATAGGAGGCAGGAGGTTTATATCCACCATAGGGCTTGAGGGTCTATTAATAGTTGAGACAGAT
>JACRGU010000131.1 GCA_016212245.1 Nitrospirota bacterium | reverse complement strand
GCCCTGAATCAAGTTCAGGGCAGGCCCCTGTAAATCCTGAAATTCTCCTTTTAAAATCCGCCTTTCCTATTTGACAAAGTTTCATATTTCTTTTATGTTTAATAACTATAACTAAGTTTTTTGAGTTTATTGAGTTTACACAGTTTCTTGAGTTTTAAAGATTTAAGAACACAATAAACCCAAGAAACTCAATGAACATAAGAAACGGGAGAGGGGGTTTGTTTTGAGATTACCAGAATGGATAAGAACAAAAAACCATCGAAGGCTTCATAACACAAAACAGGTATTAAGGAGTTATGGACTTTCGACTGTATGCGAGGAGGCAAGATGCCCCAATATAGGTGAATGCTTCTCCAGGCCAACTGCTACTTTCATGATACTCGGTTCAAAGTGCACAAGAAACTGTGGGTTCTGTTTTGTGGAATCTTCAATGCCAGGACCTCTCGACCCTGAAGAACCCGAGAGGGTTGCAATGGCTGCAAAAGAGATGGGGCTGAGATATGTTGTCATTACCTCTGTAACGAGGGACGACCTTCCTGATGGTGGTGCAGGACATTTTGCGAGGACTGTTTATGCTGTAAGAAGGTATCTGCCGGATGCAAAGGTCGAGGTGCTTACACCTGATTTTAAGGGTAATGTAAGTGCCCTAAACACAGTACTGAGTTCAAGGCCGGATGTCTATAACCACAATGTTGAGACTGTTCCGAGGCTTTATTCTGTTGTCAGGCCACAGGCAGACTATAGGCGCTCAATTAATATATTGAAATACATTAAAAAGATTGCACCTGAAATAAATACAAAGTCAGGACTTTTGCTCGGTCTCGGAGAGACACTAAATGAAATTATAGATATCCTGAGAGATCTACATGGTGCAGGTTGTGATATTGTTACGATAGGCCAGTATCTGAGGCCATTAAGGATAAATCTGCCTGTTGTTGAATATATAAGGCCTGAGGTATTTGAGAGACTTCGTCTTATAGGAATGGGTATGGGCTTTAAATATGTAGCTTCTGCTCCCCTTGTAAGGAGCTCGATGAATGCAGAGGAGATGTATAATAGTAATTGAAACCAGTTACTAATTAGGTTAATAAGTAGGCGACTTCTATGTCATTCCTGCGAAAGCAGGAATCCAGTGTATTGTGGAGTAAAGAACCGCAAATCTGGATTCCGGGTCAAGCCCGGAATGACAAAAACTGATGGGAGAAATGTAAGATGTATGAATTTAACAGAATTAAAAGGCTTCCACCATATGTCTTCAGTATTGTTAATGCCCTTAAGATAGAGGCGAGGCGCCAGGGTGAGGACATCATTGACCTCGGCATGGGGAATCCTGATGGTGCAACACCGAAACATATTGTAGATAAACTATGCGAGGCTGCAAAAAACCCGAAAAATCATAGGTATAGCGCCTCTAAAGGCATAACCCAGTTGAGGAATGCGGTATGTGAGTGGTACATGAGGCGGTATGATGTTATCCTCGACCCTGAACTGGAGGCTGTTGTAACAATAGGCTCTAAGGAGGGCCTCTCTCATCTTGTGCTTGCAACCGTAGGGCCTGGCGATATAGTAATGACACCTACCCCTGCATATCCCATACATCCATACAGCGTTATAATAGCAGGTGGTGAGGTGAGGAGTATCCCGATAGGCGAGGGGATAGACTTCTTTGAGGAGATGGAGAAGGCATATAAGTCGTCATGGCCAAGACCAAAGATGTTGATAATAAATTTTCCTCATAACCCGACAACACAGGTTGTGAAGGGACTTGTTTTTTTTAAAAAGGTTGTAGATTTTGCAAAAGAGAACAATATTATTGTTCTGCACGACCTGGCATATGCAGATCTCGTCTTTGATGGTTATAAGGCACCGAGTTTCCTTCAGGTTCCTGGTGCAAAGGATGTGAGTGTTGAGTTCTTCTCTATGACAAAGAGTTACTCAATGCCAGGCTGGAGGGTTGGTTTCTGCGTAGGGAACCAAGAGATTGTCGGAGCACTCACGAAGATAAAGAGTTATCTTGACTATGGTATGTTTCAGCCGATACAGATTGCGAGCATTATAGCCCTGCGAGGCCCTCAGGACTGTGTTGAGGAGATAAGAAAGACCTATGAGTCAAGGCGTAATGCACTTATAAAGGGACTTCACAGGGCGGGCTGGAATGTAGAACCCCCGAAGGCAACAATGTTTGTATGGGCAGAGATACCAGAACCATTCAAAAAAATGGGTTCACTCGAGTTTAGCAAGCTGCTTCTAAGAGAGGGAGGAGTTGCTGTATCCCCTGGTATCGGATTTGGCGAGGGTGGAGATGACTATGTGAGGTTTGCCCTTGTAGAAAATGAACACAGGATCAGACAGGCTACTAAGGGAATAAAGAAGGTGCTGAATAAATAGTCAATAGTCAATGGTCAATGGTCAATGGAAATGACTAATGACCACTGACCAATGACCAAATTGGAGATTTGGAAGCTATGAAAAAAGAGAAGGTTTCTGTTGGCATAATAGGCTTTGGCACGGTAGGTACCGGTACTGTAAGGATCCTCCTTGAAAATAAGGACCTCCTTAAAGAGAGGCTCGGATTCGAGATAAACCTAAAGAGGATTGCTGACCTTAATATAGAGCGAGATAGAGGCATAGATGTCCCTGAAGAGATTCTGACTACGGATGTGGATGCTTTGCTGAATGACCCCCACATTGATATAGTGGTTGAACTCATAGGAGGCATCAGGCCTGCAAAAGACTTAATACTAAGGGCAATCAACAATGGTAAACATGTAGTCACAGCGAACAAGGCACTTCTTGCTACCGATGGTAGCGAGATATTTAACGCTGCTAAGGAGGCTGGGGTTGAGATAGGGTTCGAGGCATCTGTGGCAGGGGGCATCCCTATTATAAAGGTGATAAGGGAAGGCCTTGTTGCAAACAGGATAAAGGCTGTATACGGGATAATCAATGGCACATCAAACTATATACTCACAAAGATGACAGAAGAGAATATGGAGTTTTCAGATGCATTAAAGGAGGCACAAAGGCTCGGCTATGCTGAAGCTGATCCCACATTAGATATTGAAGGGACAGATTCTGCTCATAAGCTCGCAATCCTTGCATCTCTTTCGTATGGCATACCGATCTCTTACAAAGATATTTACACAGAAGGAATTTCAGGGATTTCACCACAGGATATAGATTTTGCATCTGAATTTAACTATAAGGTAAAACTCTTAGCAATAGCAAAAGAGGTAAATGGTGAAGTGGAGCTCAGGGTTCATCCAACGATGCTTCCAGAGCACTATCTTATATCGAAGGTGGATGGCCCATTCAATGCAATATATGTTGAGGGAGATGCTATAGGTTCTACCTTATATTATGGCAGAGGTGCTGGAGATATGCCTGCAGGGAGTGCTGTTGTCAGTGACATTGTGGATATAGCAAGGAATATTATGAAGAATGCTACAGGAAGGATACCCATTATGACAAGTGCCAGCAGGGATATCAGGATAAGAAAGATGGATGATGTGACATCTATGTATTATTTCAGGTTTTCTGCACTCGACAGACCAGGTGTCCTTTCGAAGATCTCAGGGATACTCGGCAATTATAATATAAGTATCGCCTCAGTGATACAGAAGGGCAGAAGGATTGGCGAGGCTGTTCCGGTCGTTATCCTCACCCATGAGGCAAAGGAGAAGGATGTAAGGCAGGCGATTAATGAGATAGACCAGCTATCTGTTGTTATGGATAAGACGGTCTTTATAAG
>JACRGU010000130.1 GCA_016212245.1 Nitrospirota bacterium | reverse complement strand
TTATTTTGTCCCAGCAGTTATCGGTGTTGCATTCTTATCTGCTGCTGTATGGATACTTATCGGGAATTCAACAATAGCACTTCTGTCTTTTGTTGCAGTCCTCATCATCGCCTGCCCTTGCGCCCTTGGGATTGCAACCCCTGCTGCCCTGATGGTTGGGGTAGGCAAAGGGGCTGAACTGGGGATTCTGATAAGAGGGGCAGAATATCTCGAAAAGGCAGAAAAGCTGAATGCAGTGGTATTTGACAAGACAGGAACTCTTACGAAGGGAGAACCGGAGGTTACTGAAATAGTTACAAGTGATAAGTTACAAGTTACAAGTGAAGAAATATTACGACTTGCTGCTATTGCAGAGAAGGGCTCGGAGCATCCCCTCGCAGAGGCAATAATCAAAAAAGCAAATATGATAGGCCTCTCTATTCCTGATGCGGAGGTTTTTGAAGCCATACCCGGACATGGAGTCAAGGTGAGCTTCGATGGAAGGGAGATACTGATAGGCAACAGGAGGCTGATGAAAGATAGAGGCATTTCTATAGAAGAGAAAGAGACTGTAATTTCAGGACTTGAGGAAAAGGGTAACACTGTAATGATTGTTGCAGAAGACGATAAACTCAAGGGGTTTATTGCTGTTGCTGACACCCTGAAGGAACATGCAGAGGATGTGGTAAAAGGGCTTAAGGCCAAGGGCATTCAGGTTGTCATGCTTACAGGCGATAATGAGAGGACAGCAAAGGCTATAGGGGCAAGTGTAGGAATAGATAGGATTATAGCCAATGTCCTTCCAGGTGATAAGGCAAGGGTTATTAAGGAGCTTCAGGCAGAGGGTAAAGTTGTGGCAATGGTCGGAGATGGAATAAACGATTCTCCTGCCCTCGCACAGTCAGATATAGGTATAGCTATCGGTAGCGGCTCTGATGTTGCTAAAGAAACAGGTGGGATTATACTTGTGAAAGATGACCTCAGAGATGTAATAAAAGGTATAAAGTTGTCAAAGGCAACTATGCGAAAGATTAAGCAGAACCTCTTCTGGGCTTTTATATATAACACTGTTGCTATCCCTATTGCTGCCTTTGGGCTACTAAATCCCATAATTGCAGCAGCAGCCATGGCTATAAGCTCCTTGTCTGTTGTGAGTAACTCAGCCTTACTGAAAAGGGTGAAGATATGAGCCTTGACAGAGGATTCATGTATAAACTAAATTAGCATGATGCGAAGACCATTTATAGCAGCAAACTGGAAGATGAATAAGACCATATCCGAGACACAGGAGTTTATATCGGGTTTTGTCCTTACTGTAAAGGATATAACAGATGTTGATATTGCTATCGCACCACCTTTTACCTATCTAACAGTAGCAGCAGAGAAACTCAAGGATACCAATGTAATGCTTGCTGCGCAGGATGTCTTTTATGCAGAGAAAGGTGCGTATACAGGTGAGATCTCCCCTATAATGCTTATTAATATCGGCTGTAAATATGTGATTATCGGACATTCTGAGAGAAGGCAGTATTTTAACGAGACCGATGATATCGTAAATAAAAAGATTAAGGCTGCGAAAAAGGCGGGGCTTGGAACCATCTTCTGTATCGGTGAGTCTCTCGAAGATAGGGAGTCAAAGAAGACATTTGATGTATTACAAAAAGAAATAGAGGAAGGGCTTAATGGAGTTGATAGCGAAGGCATAGTTATAGCATATGAGCCTATATGGGCTATAGGCACAGGAAAGACAGCAACATCCGAACAGGCCCAGGAGGCTCATGCATATATCAGAGAGAGATTCAGAACCTTATATGGCAATAAGGCTGATGAAATTCGTATAATATATGGAGGGAGTGTAACACCAGAGAATATAGATTCCCTCATGGCTGGCAAGGATGTGGATGGTGCACTTGTTGGTGGTGCAAGTTTAAAGGTTGAGAGCTTTGTTAAAATAATTAATTTTAAAAAGGGGAGTTAGAATGCTGACATTACTTCTGATAATTCATATCCTGGTAGCCTTCTTTTTAATCTTTATTGTTCTGATACAGAGTGGTAAGGGTGCAGAACTCGGTGCAGCCTTCGGGGGTTCAAGCCAGACACTTTTTGGTAGCCGTGGTGCTGCAACATTTCTGAACAAGATGACTACAGTGGCTGCAATTGTTTTTATGATTACATCCCTTACATTAGCTGTTATTACTGCTAAAGGAGGCTCTGTCGTTAAGAAATCTCCTGTAACTACAGAGGAGAAAAAGGCTATCCCTCCAACCCCAGGGCCGATCCCACAACCATCTACGCCAGCAAAGTAAAACTGCATGTGTCAATAATCAGAGTTGAAAACTTAATAAAGAGATTCGGCAATATCACTGCTGTTAATGACATTTCCTTCGAGATAGAAGAAGGCACAATCTTTGGCTTTCTCGGGCCAAATGGTGCAGGGAAGACTACTACAATAAATATCCTCTGCACACTCCTTGCTCCTACTTCAGGAAAGGCATCCATAAACGGCCATGATTGTATGAAAGAGTCTTCAAAGGTCAGGAAGGCCATTGGCATAGTCTTTCAGGACACAACCCTCGATAAAGACCTCACCGCAGCCGAAAACCTTATCTTTCATGCTTATCTGTATAATATCGCAAAGGACAAAATGCAGGAGCGTGTAGATGATGTATTGAGGTTCGTGGACTTATATGATAGAAAGGATGACCTTGTCAAGAAATTCTCGGGTGGTATGAAGCGGAGGCTCGAGGTTGCGAGGGGGTTGATACACAGGCCAAGGGTCCTGTTTCTTGATGAACCAACACTCGGGCTTGACCCTCAGAGCAGAACTAACCTGTGGGAATTTATAGCAGAACTTCCTGAGAAACATAATGTGACTATTTTTATGACCACCCATTATATGGAAGAGGCAGAGGTCTGTGACAGGATTGCAATAATAGATAATGGGAAGATAATTGCTATGGGGACTCCTGATGAATTAAAAAAGGCAGTAGGTGGAGATGTTGTTTATATAAAAACTACTGACAATGCAAGTGCAAAAAAAGAGATAGAAAGATTATTCAGGCTTGATGTGTCAGAAAAAGAAGGCGAGCTTTATCTGACATGTGTTATGGGTGATACCTGTATCCCTGAGATGATAAGGACGATTGGAGAAAGGGTCCTTTCTGTAAGACTTCAGAGGCCAACCCTGAATGATGTCTTTTTAAAGCTTACAGGTAAGGCAATAAGGGAAGAAGAGACATCTGGAATGGACACAATAAAAGAGGAGGTCAGGGCATACAGGAGGAGGCATTAAGAAGCGTAGAGCGTTCAGCGTTTAGCGTATAGGGAAGCTTTTATGGAATTTAATGCAATTTATGTAATAGTTGCGAGGGAATTCAAGAAATTCATAAGGGAGAGGAGCCGCCTCTTTTCAGCAATCGCAAGACCACTCCTGTGGTTATTCATCGTTGGTGCAGGTTTATCCAGACTCATATCGCCTGATACAGGTGTGCCGTATATCCAGTTCATTTTTCCTGGAATACTCGGAATGACTATACTCTTCAGTTCCATCTTTTCATCAATATCCATAATCTGGGATAAGGAATTCGGCTTTTTAAAGGAGATACTTGTTGCCCCTGTATCGAGATTATCTATAGTTATTGGTAAGGCACTGAGCGGTACAGTTGTATCCACCATTCAAGCAGCAATTATCCTTGTCCTCTTCCCGTTTATAGGTTTTAAGCTCAGCTTATTACAATTCATAGGGGTCATTCTTATATGCGCTTCTATATCATTTTCTATATCCGCCTTCGGGATTGTCCTTGCGACATTCTATGAGAGTTATGAAAGCTTCAGTGTAATAATGAACTTTATAGTCATGCCAATGTTCTTTCTGTCAGGTGCGATGTACCCGGTAAAGCTTCTGCCAGAAATCCTGAGGATATGTGCAAAGATAAATCCCCTCACTTATGGCATTGATGCTATAAAGCATGTAATCTTTCCGCGCGAGGCAGGCCCGATGAGCCCTGACTTTTCGCCTGTCACAGATATAGCAGTAATCCTTATTACATCTATTGTCTTTGTGTTTATAGCTAAAAAGGCATTCGAGAGAAAAGGGTAGGGGATATGAAGATTGTTTCCATTCATCAACCCCATTTTATGCCATGGCTGGGGTATTTTGATAAGATACAACGGTCAGATTACTTTGTCTTCCTCGACACTGTCCAGTTCAAAAAGAATGAGTTTCAAAACAGGAATAAG
>JACRGU010000122.1 GCA_016212245.1 Nitrospirota bacterium | reverse complement strand
CACTCCTTACTTGTTTCAGGTCGGTGAACCCCTTAAATACCTTTGCCACACCATCCTGAAAGAGGGTCCGCATGCCTTCTTTTATAGCCTGCTCCCTGATATCTTCCATGAGGGCTTTAGTCTGGATAAGCCTCTTTATAGTTGGGCTGCCGATAAGAAGCTCATGTATTCCGGTTCTGCCTCTGTAGCCAGTGTGATTACAGTTACTACAGCCTTTTGGTCTGTAGAAGGTTAGTTTATCTGTATATGTGATCCCCAGTTCAGGGAATAAGTCCCTCCCGTATGTATCAACTAAGTGTTCAAATTCCTCTTTTGGAGGGTAGTAGGATTCTTTACACTGCTTGCATAATGTACGAACTAATCGCTGTGCCAGTATCCCTAAAAGGGCGTCAGCAAAATTAAAGGGGTCTATCCCCATATCAATAAGACGGGTAATAGTTTCAGGGGCACTGTTGGTATGGAGGGTGCTGAAGACTAAATGCCCTGTCAGGGATGCCTCAATGCCGATGGATGCCGTCTCCTCATCCCTCATCTCTCCCACCATAATCACATCCGGGTCTGCCCTCAAAAAAGAACGCATAGCTGATGCAAAGTCAAATTTTATCTTTGGCATAACCTGAACCTGTCGGAGACCATATTGTGTGATTTCTACAGGGTCCTCTGCTGTCCATATCTTTCTTTCAGGGGTGTTTATATGTCCGAGGGCAGAATGAAGGGTCGTAGTTTTCCCCGAACCCGTCGGCCCTACTACAAGGACAATCCCGTACGGTATGGCGAGTATCTCTTTAAAAAGCTTCAGATTTCTTTCAGAGAGATTCAGGGCTTCCAGAGGCATTGGCTCACTGGCGGCAAGTACCCTCATTACCACATCCTCCCCCCCTACTGTCGGAAGTGTTACTACACGGAGTTCAATCAGCTTGTCCTTATATTTGAATTTTATCTTTCCATCCTGTGGTAGCCTTCTCTCAGCAATATCCATGTTGGCCATAATCTTTAGCCTTGATACGAGAGGAGCACTGTGTGAAAACGGGATTTCGAGACTTCTCATACAGGCACCATCAACTCTATATCGGATATCAGTAGTTTTTTTGGCCTTGCTGGGTTCGACATGGATATCTGAGGCGCCTTTGTTATATGCATCAATAATAATCTGATTTGCAAGGCGAACAATAGTGCTTGCATTCTCATTGAGTTCAGGACTCCCTGCCTCTTCTTCATCAATCTCTGCTCTACCCTCATCCAGTGCTACAAGGATGTCAGAGATTGAAGATTCTGACACCTGATAAACCACTTCCTTTGGCTCCAGGAATTGTAATATATCGCTTTTAAAGGCAACCTGAAATTCATAATCTCTGGCCTTAAACAGTTGTTTTACCTCAGCAACCTTTTGCATATCACCGGGATTATCAATCACAACAGTCACCCTATCTCTGTCAGGATCATAACTGATAGGAACCCATAACTGCCTCTTAAGGTAAGCCACATTCATACCCTTTAAAAGTTCCTTCTGTTGATGACGTGTACCATCGGTATATTCGACAAATTTACATCCATAGAACTGGCTGAGGGCAAAACCAATCTCCTTCTTCGGAATCTTATAATCTTCCATGAGGACTGTTTCCACATCTTTCTTCAGTTCCCTGGCAGTACTCATCGCCTTTTTCATTTCCTCTTCAGTAATAATATTCTGTGTTATGAGGTAGTTCAGACGGGTTTGTACCATCCTTGTCTGATTTCGGAATGCAATTCCTAATACCTTAGCGATCTCTAGGATATTTTTTTCATCTTCGTCTCCAAAAGTATTCCCATCCTTTTTATTAATTAACTGGATTACGCCAAAGAGTCTGTTCCCGAAACTAATAGGTGCAGCCAACACCTGTGTAGTTTTATATCCTGATTTTTGATCCCAGCTATAATCAAATTTCAGGTCAGGATTAATATTTTTTAAGGCCATTGAATCATATACATCCGGGATATTTACCATTTCCATGGAAGAGGCAACATACCCTGCTATGCTTGACGGAGAGATTGGGACTCGAATCTCTTTAATATCAGTGCCAACTTTATATTTAGAGAAGATCTCATTTGTTGTATAATCCACACAATAGATGGTAAGCCTATCTACATCAAAGAGCTGTAGGATATCATCTCTTAGATTTATAAGGATTTCATCTATGTTATTGGCAGAGTTTATCTTGTTTGTGACATAGTGAAGCCTTTCGGTGTATAAAACCTTTTTCTCTAATTCCTGTAGTCTCTCTTTTTCCTGTATCTTTTCTCTTTCTTGGGTTTTTAAAAATGCCATCTCTATATCTCCCATCCACCTCTATATTAATAATTATGTCATCCTGCTGTCAAATAGCACCCATGCCATAGAATATCTTTCCTTTAGGCTTCATCAGGAAATGAGCTGAGTATTGATCTTGACTTTTATCTGTTTTTTAAGACCTTCAACATAGGACTTTACTGCCTTCGCTCTCCTCTCATTAAGCATCGCCTCACTAAGCATCTTTATTACCTGTTCATCACCGGACACTTGTCTTAAATTAGAATTGACATCTGTTACATCAACAGACAGCTCTATTAAGCGTCTCATCTTATTTAGTGTAAGTTCCTGACGTTTTAAGTTCTCATATGCCTCTACAGTAATCCTGTTCAGCCTCAGCCTGTTAAGGTATATGTCCTTATCAAATATCCCATTCCTCATAAAAGATGGATCCTTTGTTATCGCCTCATGGAGCTCTTCATCGCTCACAGTAATCCCCGTGTCTTTAGCAGCTATAATAAGTACCCTCTCATCTATCATTGAGTCAAGGACCTTTTCTTTCAGTTTCATCTTCTTCTGCATCTCCTCATCAAACTTATCCTTGTATATCTCTCTGTAGAAACTAAAAACTCTGTCATAAGTCCTCCAGTATTCCTCTGCCGTTATCTTGTATCTTCCAACCTCTGCTACGATCGCATTTTCGCCTGTTTTATCCACAGTCCCTATGCCCCAGAATATAAAGGAGAGTATAACTATAAAAAAGAGGACATAAAAATACTTTGCATGCTTTCGCATCATCTTGAGCATCTAACTAATACCTCCCTGTAAAATAATCATTCAGGATATCTCTGTGGTCAAAGGCTATCTGCTCAGGCATGGTGTCTTTATTAAATATGCCTATTGCCTTTGCATCATCTCCTGCTACTGCCCTGCCTTTAGCCTTTGCTATGAAAACTGTTGTTATTGTATGATGCCTGGGGTCTCTCTTCGGGTCAGAGTATGTATGAAACTGCCTCAGTAGTTCAACATCAAGCCCTGTCTCCTCTTTTGCCTCTCGTACAGCAGCAGATTCAAGGCTCTCCCCGTAGTCTACAAAACCTCCTGGCAAGGCCCATCCTTCAGGCGGATTCTTCCTCTTTATCAGTACGATGCCTCCGTTATATTCTATTATAATGTCTACAGTAGGAATGGGGTTCCTGCGGTTACTGCTGGTCTTCAAATCTTATATCTATGTCCTTTTCAGGTACTATTGTTGATACAGCATGCTTGTAAATGAGTGACTGGGTACTTTCTTTCAAAAGGATTACAAAGCTGTCAAATCCTTTTATTACGCCCTTTAACCTCACCCCATTAGTGAGATAGATAACTACAGGTGTCTTGTCCTTCCTGAGCTGATTCAGATAGTTGTCCTGAAGGTTCTGGCTCCTCGTTGTAGTGGTCATGGCCCCTTCTCCTTTTTATTTTTCTTTTACCATAAAGTATTTTTTTTAATATTGCAAGCCCGCTGCTCAAAATCAAAATTTTAAAAGCGAAATTCAAAACTACAATTTAAAATCCGAAAATGATTTCCTTAATTTTTAATTTTTATCTTTAATCTTTAAATTCTCTTTTACATTAACCTATTAAGAACAGAGTAGATACGGAGAAGAATTTCATGACTATCATAAATACCTGTTAT
>JACRGU010000125.1 GCA_016212245.1 Nitrospirota bacterium | reverse complement strand
TAACTGTCTCAGGCGAATTGCTTTTTAAAGATATAGTCTGCATGGTGAACACCTCCTTTCTCACATATTTTACCACACAAGGCTTTTATTTGACCTTATTCTTGTCTCATATGTATCTGAACCTATTCATTACTGTCAAGAAGTAATTTTTCAGCACGTTAGCAAGAATAAAGGCGAGATGCTGAATCAAGTTTAGCATGACGTTTTGATTATTTATGATTATTTATATCTAAAGCCTAAAGGTTACTCTATCTTTTCGCAAATGGCCTTTTACCTCCCCATAGCAGCACTATCGGGCTTGCGACAAATATAGAAGAATATGTCCCGACAATAACCCCCATTATCATGGCGAGTGAGAAGTCATGTATAACCTCGCCACCAAAGAAAAATAGTGCTATTGATGTGAGGAGGACGGTTGTAGATGTTATTATTGTTCTCGATAAGACCTCATTAATACTGCTGTTCATAACTATTGCAATGCTTTCTCTTTGCCTCAGCTTCAGGTTTTCTCTTATCCTGTCAAATACAACCACTGTATCTGTGAGGGAATAACCGGCAATTGTGAGAAGGGCTGTGACGAGGATGAGGTTAATCTCCTTGCCCATGATATAGAATAATCCGAGCACAGCTAAGACATCGTGAAAGGTCGCAATGGTTGCACCAACACTAAACTTGAACTGAAATCTGAATGCAACATATATAAGTATCCCTATAACTGCAACTGCGATTGCCTTGCCAGCATCTGCCCTGAGCTTCCCTCCAACCTTCGGCCCTATGACAGTCGTTGAATCAACTACATATTTGTTCTCAGGAAATTTCTGGCTGAGTATGCCTGTTATCGTCTCTGAAACCTGGCCGAGCTCCTGCTCACTTTTCTTTATCCTTATGAGTACCTTGTTCACGGTCGGCAGGTCCTGGAGGTCAAAGTCCTTTAAACCTCCACCTTCGAGGGCAAGCCTGATATCATGTAGTGCAACAGGTTTTTCAAACTTTAACTGTATGGCAGTCCCTCCTGCAAAATCTATCCCGAGGTTTGCATGGCCTGTTGCTATCTGAACTATTGTAATAATGCCTAAAATGGAGAGGATTCCTGAAAAGGCAAAGGCTATATATCTCTTTCCGAGAAAATCTATATTGGGGTTCTTAATCAGCTCTATCATTTATATACTCAGCCTCTTTATTTCACGTCTGGTATTTATGAGATCGAAGATTGACTTTGTGCCAACAAGCGCTGTAAAGAGGTTTATAGAAACACCAAGACTCAATGTTACCGCAAACCCTTTTATAGGCCCTGTGCCGAACTGAAAGAGCACTGCTGCTGTTATCAGTGTTGTAACATGAGAATCAAATATAGTCCAGAATGCCTTGTCATAACCCGAATCAACTGCTGATCGTGGGGTCTTACCTGCCCTCAGCTCATCCCTTATCCTCTCGAACATCAGGACATTCGAGTCAACAGCCATCCCGATTGCTAAGATAATCCCTGCAATACCTGGCAGGGTAAGTGTCGCATTAAGTGATGCCATAGCACCTAAGAGAAGTATTATATTTAAAAACAGTGCAAAGTCAGCGATTACACCCGAAAGTTTGTAGTAGAAGATCATAAAAACTACAACCACTATAGTACCAATGATGCCTGCTACCTTACCAGCCTCTATAGAGTCGCTTCCGAGCGAAGGCCCTACAGTAACATTCTGCAGCATCTTCAACGGTGCAGGGAGTGCACCAGCCCTTAATACAATACTGAGGTCCTTTGCTTCCTCCATCGAGAAGTTTCCAGTTATCTGGGCATTTCCTCCTGAGATCTTCTCCTGTATGACAGGTGCTGAATAAACAGTATTATCTAATATAATTGCAAGCCTTTTTTTAACATTCGCTCCTGTTATCTCTTCAAAAAGCTTTGCACCAATAGCATTGAATGATAATGAGACATAAGGCTCATTGAACCTCGAGTCAATATTCACCCTCGCCTCACTCAGGAGATCTCCTGTAATGACAGCATGTTTCTTGAGAAGTATGGGTATCTTCCTGACCGTACCTGTCTCCCTGTTAACCTTTTTCTCGAAGAGTATCTCGTCACCCTCAGGGATTTTTTCAGCAAACTGTCTTAAAAGATTCTCTTCCTCGCCAGGTGATATTGACTGGGGAAGTTCTGCTGCGAGCTTCGCCTCGTCATCCACGAGCTTGAATTCGAGCTGGGCAGTCTTGCCTATAAGGTCAATAGCACGCCTCGGGTCTTTGACCCCCGGAAGCTGGACAACAATTTCATTTTCACCCTGCCTGTGAATGGTCGGCTCTGAAACACCGAACTGGTCTATCCTGTTACGAATCGTCTCGAGAGCCTGGTCAGCAGCACCGTCCTTTATCCTGCGTGCTTCTCTATCAGAGATTTTATATACAAGCCTGCTTCCTGTCTCAACAGGTGTAAGTGTGGGATAGTTATCCTCAACCACCTTTCTTATCTCTTGAGTTGAGGGACTTACTGTGATATTAAGCCTCTCTCTATTAACATCAGCAGTAAGCTTTTTCTTTGATAGCATCTCCTTTAATGTTGATGCATATCTCTCTGTAGTTATCTCAACTGCCTTATCTCCTTCGACCTCGAATACAAGATGCAATCCTCCCTGGAGGTCAAGTCCGAGCACAATGCCTTTATTCGGCATGCTCTTCTTCCACCATTCAGGCATGTACTTAAAGACAGGGGTATTCGGGAGGAAAAAGACTACTGCGAGAATAACTGTCACACTTATAAGGATTAACCTCCAGAAAACCTTCTTCTTCATTAAGGGTCAGTCCTCTTCTGAAGGAGCTCTGACCGCTGCAATGTATGACTTGCCAAATTTTACCTTCACATTTTCAGCGATCTTGACAGTAACTGTATTGGTACCGACAGCCTCGATAACACCATAAACACCACCTGATGTGATAACCTTATCTCCCTTCTTGAGGTTTTCTATCATCTGTCTGTGTGCTTTTGCCCTTTTCTGCTGAGGTCTTATGAGTAGGAAATAGAAGATGACGAATATAAGAATAAGGGGAATAAGACTCCCTATCATTCCTCCACCCTGTCCTGCACCTCCCTGCGGGCTTGAGCCCATTGCATATGCTATATCTGTAAGCATCCTAACACCTCCAAAAAATTTCAGATAATATACATCCTTTATACATCTTTTATCAACCTGAAGAAAACATAGAGTCTCTTGATATCTAAAAGCATACAAGAAATTATCATTCTGATTCTGTCATTCCGTGCTTGACACGGAATCCAGTGCTTTTCTGGATTCCCGCTTTCGCGGGAATGACGAAAATGTTACTTAATAGCTCTTTGCTAATAGGATTCGTTTGTCTTACAATAACTCATATGGCAAAGATATTCTTTTCAGGAATTGGCGGCAGTGGGGTTTCAGCCATAGCAAGTTTTATGGCTGACCGCGGACATACTGTTGTTGGATCTGATCGTTCATTTGACAGGAATCCTGAGCATCCAATCTGCAAAATACTAAAGGCCAAAGGTGTAACAATTGTTCCTCAAGATGGTTCAGGGCTTGAC
>JACRGU010000124.1 GCA_016212245.1 Nitrospirota bacterium | reverse complement strand
TAAATTTGTATTCTCGTATATTCCTTTCTCTGCCTTTTCTATTGCCTCACTGTCCACATCTGTCGCCAGTATCTTAACAGTCCTTTTAAGCCCTAACTCCTCGAGTATTATTGCAAGGGAATAAGCCTCGTCTCCCGTAGAGCAGGCAGCACTCCATATAAGCGGCACGATTGTAATTTTTAATATCTCGGGGAATACCTTTTTTTGAAGATATTCAAATCTCACGGGGTCCCTGAAGAACTCCGTTACATTTATCGTTATAAAATCTGTAAATCTTCTAAACTCTCTTTCGCTGCTGCTTATAATCTCCCATAAGTTGTCTAAGCCGTCAACCCTCAGCTTCTGCATGATATTGTCTATCCGCCTGTTCACTACCGAGTGTTGATAAAAGCCAAGATCTATACCTGAATGCTCCAATACCTTTTTCTTGAATTCAGCAAGTGTCATTAGTAATATCACAATGACCATTGACCAATGATGGATATTTTATTTAAAAAATCCTTTTTATTAATTCCACAAAAGTTGGATTGGCAAGTGTCAGAGATAAAAGTGCAATGGCAATAAAGATGTTTAATTTAAAGTTAAGGCTCTTAAATTTCTCATCAACCACCTTAAACCTCTCATCCATCACTTTCTCAAGGTTCTTAAACCTCTCATCAACCACATTAAACCTCTCATCAATAACCTTCATCTCTTTTTCAAAAATCTCCCTCGTTACAAGTTCCTTCTTTAAATCCTCTTTTACCTCAATTTTTATATGTTCTTTCTTATCTACTATTGACTCCTTTGCCTTCTCGTCAATAGCATCTATTGCCCGCTCCATTGCCTTCGCAAAGACTTCTGCCTTATGCCTTTCTCCAAATGCCTCCTCCAGTAAATCAAAGGCTTCTCTTGGTAATGTATAAGTTGCCATCTTTATACCTCTCCTGTTTTCAATTTTGCCTTCTTCAATTTTACCTTTGCCGTTTGTTTTTCTTCACCTACGACATCCTGACTCCCGACTCCCGACTCCTGACTCCCGACTTCTTCTATCTTCTTCTTCTCTTCCTTCGTAAGCAGCTTGGGGAGGTTAAGTATAATCAGCATCTTCTTTTCCCCTTCAAGCCTTACAACTCCTTCCATAAACTCAGTCTCTATCCCGGATATAATCCTCGGAGGAGGCTCGACTGCAGATACACCTATCGCCGTAACCGCTGTTACGGCATCCACCAGAAGCCCTGTCGTTGCACCATCTATGTCCGCCATTATTATCCTCGTAAATGCATCCCTCGGTATCGGGGGAAATCCGAACCGCTTCCTCAAGTCAATCACGGTTATAACCTCCCCCCTTAAATTTATAACGCCTTCTACAAAGGAGGGCGCCCTCGGAACTACGGTTATATCAGGGACCAGGGTTATCTCCTTCACCTTTTCTATGTTTATCCCGAAGATGTCCTCTGCTGCCCTGAAGCTGA
This sequence comes from Nitrospirota bacterium, assembly GCA_016212245.1. GTDB lineage: Bacteria > Nitrospirota > Thermodesulfovibrionia > Thermodesulfovibrionales > SM23-35 > JACRGU01. The sequence continues at coordinate 1,911 of JACRGU010000124.1, read as the reverse complement.
CAATAGTTATACGCTTTTCCGTAATCTCCTCTCTGCCTTTTATCTTCTTTTCCTTCTGTTTCTCCGCGCCGATACCTTTTAACATCTCTCTTATGTCAGTTGTGAATATGTTAGACAAATTGAGGTAGAGTATAAGTCTTACCTTTTCTCCGTATCTGACCTTTACCACACCATGCAATTGTTCTGCTTCGGCAGTTGTGAGATGCGGAGGCGGCGGGACAATGTTATCCTTGGGAACTCTTAATACCTCGGATACTTCGTCTACTATTAAGCCGACATTGAATCCGGATATACCGACTATTATTACGGAGGCATGGGTTATTTTCTCCTTTGCCCTTAAGCCGAATCTTGTGCCGAGGTTTAAAAGAGGTATAATTTCTCCCCTTAAGGATGTAACTCCTTCTATGAATTCAGGAGCCTGCGGGACAATGGTTACTTCAGGCATGTTTATAATCTCTTCTACTTCGTGAATCTCAACCGCATAGTTTTCCCTGCCGAGCTTGAAGGTTACCAATTGGGCTTCTTCTGCTGCCTTAGCCTTTTTTTCTTCGGCTGCAGCGGCTCCTCCTAAAACCCCTTCTATTTCCGCCTCCCCGCCAAATTCTTCTTCGCTTATCAGCTCGTCTAAATTCAAAAGGAGTATTATCCTCTTATCTTCTTTCAGCTCGATCATCCCTTCCAGATATTTTTCCTTTATCCCCTTTGCTATAGGCGGTGGGGGCTGTATCGTCATCCCTCTCAACTGCAATACCTCAGATACCGAATCCACTATCAAGCCTATCTTGTAACCCCTCATGTGCACGACTATAATCCTCGAGAATTCATTCCTCTTTGCAGCTTCCATCCCGAACCGCGTGCGGACATCTATGACAGAAAGTATCTCGCCTCTCAAGTTGATTACCCCTTCAAAGTAATCGGGAGTGTTGGGCACATAGGTAATGGGCGGGATCTCTATAATCTCCTTAACATTCTCTATGTCAATGCCGAAATCCTCTGCACCGAGCTTGAAGGTAACAAGCTGTGTTGCAGTCAATACATCTTCAGCTTCCATAGTAGCCTCCTTTCCTACCCCACGGCAACCTTACCAATCTCTTTAAACTTTCTATCGTGAGATTCTATCTTTGCATCATGAATCCTTAGTGTTTTTCCTAACTCCCGGAATTCTCCCTCCAACCTATCGAATCTTTTATCTATCTCGTCAAACCTCTTATTCATACTCTCCCTCAAGTCTCTTCCAAAAATCCCTAATACATCATCTAAAATTTCCCGTGTAAGCTCCATAGTCGCCTCCTTTCCTACTTCGTTCCTCACTTCTTCAGCACAATCCCTGTGCCTCTTTCTTCTTCGGGTTCTTCCGGTGACTCAGACCTGAAGGTCTGGGCTGTTTTAACCGGTTTCTTTAAACCTGCCCTCTTTATGTCTCTGCTGGGTCTTACCCTTTCTGCCTTTTGAGCCGTCTTTGCCCTGCTCGAATCAACCTTAAACTGATTGACTATCTGGTTTAGTTCATCCGCCATTCCTGATAATTCATCTGCTGCCTTTGCAAGCTCTCCTGTCGTGGCAGATAATTCCTCTGTTGCCGATGCGTTATGCTCGCTGATTTTTGCAAGCTCGTCTATTGCCTTCTTCACTTCATCCGCTCCTGCACTCTGCTCCTCTGTGGCGCTGCTTATCATCTCCACTAATCCTGTGGTCTCTTTTACGCCTCCGATGATTTTGTTCAATGACTCCCCTGCATCATTCGCCACCTTCGTGCCATGACTTACCCTCTCCGTGCTTTCTTTTATCAGCTGTGTAATCTCCTTCGTTGATTCCCCGCTCCTCTCTGCAAGCTTCCTCACTTCTTCCGCCACGACTGCAAATCCTTTGCCCTGCTCCCCGGCTTTAGCTGCTTCTATTGCCGCATTTAAT
>JACRGU010000123.1 GCA_016212245.1 Nitrospirota bacterium | reverse complement strand
TTCTTTTAAAGAATGTGAGTCCAATAGGCATAGAGGTTCAGAATCAGTTGTTCACGATGCCGAATGCGGTTACGATGACATCTTCAAGCGGGAGTGAGGTAAGCTCATGGTATCCTGAGAAGGGGCACAGCATGTTCACATATTTCTTCCTGAAGTCACTGAAGGAGAATGCAGAAAAGGGGGATAAGGCTGCAATGACAGCAGGAGAGGAATTTAAAAAGATAACGGATGAGGCTGAAAAGGTCTGCCATATTATGCAAGGAGGCTTCACGGCAGGGTTCAGACACCGCAGCTCATGGGAGATGCAAACAGGGTGATGATAAAGAAATGAGTTATTCGCCCCATTTTTTAAAGAATGAAGGAGGTTTTCATGGGTGTATCAGTAGATTATAGGAAAGAGATAATAACTTTAACTAAAGAATTGCCTGAGGGTAAATTGAGAGAATTAATTGATTTTGCCAGGTTTCTTAAATTAAAGAAGGGTGGCTTTTCCTATTTGCAGGTGAGAGACAGCGCTGAATATGTCAGACAGTTCAGGATAAAAGAGGCGAAGAGATTAAAATCAGGAAAGAAATTCATTGAAGAGCTTATTGAATGGCAAGAATCAAACTATTAGTGGATACAGATGTTATTATTGATTGTCTGAAAGGGGTTAAATCAGCCAGATACCTTTTTATATCCGCCCGTTTTGATATTTATTGCTCGGTTCTCAGCAAAAAAGAGCTTCTTTCTAAAACAGGACTCAGTGAATCTGAAAGAAAAAGAATAGTAGTATTGTTGTCGAGACTAAAGGTTTTAAAGATTGATAATGAGATAAACAAGAAATATACATTGCTAATGAATAAGTATAGTGAAAGGCAGGGTTCAATAGCAGATTATATAATAGCAGCAACAGCATGGGCTAAGAATCTCCCGCTCCTGACAAGAAATAAGAGACATTTTGAATGGATAAGGGAAATAAAACTTAGCCCTGTTTATGAGGATGCTTGATAAAAGATTTTAGAGAGGATAAAAAGGCATGATATGGATAAGGATTCTATTATTGCTTTTAATGTTTATGCCTGCGGGGGTATGGGCAAAGGATAAGAAGATTGCCCCATCGGTGCCGATAGGGGAAGGGGTAAAGGTTGTTATTGCAGAGGGGAAGGCTGTTCTTGGCGATGATACGACACCTGCACAGGCAAAGGCAATAGCAATGAACAACGCACGGAGAAACGCACTTGAGGAGGCAGTAGGAGTTAATCTGCACAGCTCTACACTGGTTTATAACAGCCAGCTCATAAGCGACCTTATCTCAACAGCGACAAAAGGGCTTATTATCGCCCAGAAGGTTATAGACGAGAAGTGCTACACAGAGGGAGGCAGTATCTACTGCAGTGCAAAGATAGAGGCACAGGTGAAACCCCTTGCTCTTGAAAAGGGCAAGAAGATAAGCATCGTTAAGGCATCGGTTCAGAGACCCGACAGAGATTCAACTGCAAATAGCCCTGTGTTTCAGGATGGCGATGAGATACAGATTAAAGTTATGGCAAATGAAGATTCATTTATGAATATCTTTAGTGTTGACCAGTATGGGAATGTCGTTAAGCTTTTTCCCAACGATTATGTTAAAGCCGCGATTTTGCCCTCCAGAAAGGAATTTGTCTTTCCTGATAATAACATCAGGGAGAGGGGACTTAAATTCAGGGTTGCAGCGCCTAAAAATTTGAGCAAGGCAGTTGAATCTGTCCTGATTATCGCTACAAAAGAGGAGGGGGATTTTCTCTCCGACAAGACGCTGCAAAATCCCACCATCTCCGACCTTATGAAAGAGCTTTCGGGTCTTGACCAGTCATCATGGGATGAAGAGACTGTGGGATATGAGGTGAGAAAATGAATTTATTGAACTTATCCCTTTATCACACCAAGGGGTTTTAGTCGTGCCACCTTTTTTGAAATCCCTGCATTGTGGACTACGCTGACAACCTCTGTTACATCTTTATATGCTTCAGGGAATTCTTCTCTTAAAGTCTCCCTTCCTGCTGCACGGCAGTATATACCTTTATCCTCTAACTCTCTGTGTATTGCCCTTCCCTTTGTCGCTTTTATTGCTGCATGCCTGCTTAAACATCTGCCTGCTCCGTGGCAGGTGCTTCCGAAGGTCTCATCCATAGCCCCTTGCGTTCCAACCAATATATAGGATGCCCTTCCCATATCTCCAGGGATTATGACAGGCTGACCTATTTCTTTGTATGCAGGAGGGGTTTCGGCATGACCCGGTGGAAATGCCCTTGTAGCGCCCTTTCTATGGACTGCAACCCTTATCTTTTTTCCATCTACAATATGGTCTTCTATTTTTACTATGTTGTGCGCCACATCATAGATTAAATCCATTCCCAGATTCTTTGGAGATATAAGGAATGTCTTTATAAAAACCTCTCTTGTCCATGCCATCAGGAACTGTCTGTTCGCCCATGCGTAATTTGCAGCAGCCCTCATGGCAGCGAGATAATCCTGACCCTCCGGTGAATTTATTGGTGCGCATGCAAGCTGTCTGTCAGGGAGTTTTATGTTATATTTGTCTACGGCAGTCTCCATTACC
>JACRGU010000127.1 GCA_016212245.1 Nitrospirota bacterium | reverse complement strand
TCAATAATCTTACTTTTCATCTTTCACTTTTTACTTTTTACTTCACTCTATGGAGGGCAGAAACTGAAGGTAATCGTCAGTATTTACCCCTTATATGACTTTGTAAGACAGGTGGGAGAAGAGCGTGTTGATGTAAAATTGCTCCTGCCTCCTGGTGCAAGCCCGCATACATATGAACCAACGCCTAAGGTTATGAAAGAATTATCTGAGGCGAGGGTATTCGTTAAGATAGGTGCTGGGCTTGAATTCTGGGCAGAAAAGATGATAAAGGCATCAGGAAGTAAAAGGCTCATCGTTGTTGATTCATCATTTGGGATACAATTGATAAGAGATGTTCATTCTCATCACTCAACACTCATCACTCAACACTCATCACTTGACTCATATGCCGATCCTCACATTTGGCTTGACCCTCTGATTGCAAGGGATATAGTTACAAAGATAGAAAAGACACTTATCGAGGCTGACCCAAGCAATGCCGGGGTTTATAAAAAAAATGCATCTATATATAGAGAAAAGCTTCTACACCTCGATAAGGAGATCTCCGAAAAAGTTAAGACTTTTACAATAAAAGAATATGTTACATTTCATTCAGCATGGAATTATTTTTCAAAGAGATACGGACTCAAGGTTGCTGGTGTTATTGAGGAAGCACCAGGCAAAGAGCCGAGTCCGAAACATATTGCAAGGATTATTCAAGAAGTCAATCGCATCGGAAACAGGGTTATCTTTGCCGAGCCTCAATTTAATCCTAAGATTGCTGAGGCTGTAGCAAGGGAAAGCAGCGCAAAGGTCTTATACCTCGACCCTATCGGCGGACAGAAAGGTAGAGAGACGTACATAGAAATGATGAGATATAATATTTCAGTTATGGAAAATGTGATGAAATAGGTTAAAAGTTAAGAGTAAAAAGAGATGACGGGATGACATCTTACTTATGAACTTATTAGTAATTTTTAATTGTTTTGCATGATATGAAGGCAATCGAAATTAATAACTTAAGTGTGGCCCTCAGCGGCAGAGATATCTTGAAAGACATAAGCCTTTCCATGGATGAAGGAAAGTTTTTAGGTATTGTAGGCCCGAACGGAGGTGGCAAAACAACACTTCTGAGGGTAATACTCGGACTCATAAAGCCTTCGTCAGGAGAAGTAAGTATCTTTGGAAAACCCCCTGAAGATATTTTAAGAACTGGCGGTATATTCGGTTATCTACCACAAACCTTAAAGATCGAGCCAAATTTTCCTGTCAGGGTAATAGATGTGGTTATGATGGGAAGGTATGGGAAGGTCGGCATGCTGAGATGGCCACGTGGAAAGGACATAGAGAAAACAGTAGAATGTCTTTCCATGATGGGGATGGCGGATCTTAAAGATGTGCCTTACGGTCAACTCTCGGGAGGACAGCAGCAGAGGGTTTCAATTGCCAGGGCACTTGCCGCAGAACCGAGGATTTTAATACTCGATGAGCCCAGTACAGGTATTGATGTGGTCGGACAGGAAGATTTCTACCACCTTCTGAAAGGCCTACAGAAGAGATTTAATCTTACTGTCCTAATGGCTTCGCATGATATTGGAGCTATAACAACCTATGTGGATGAAATAGCATGTCTGAATCACACATTTCACTACCATGGGAATCCGCTTGGTGCTCTAAATGAAGGAGTATTAACAGGTCTCTACGGTAAAAACGTAGACGTCCTTATGCACACAGATATGTGCGATAAGTGTGAGCGACTGAGGAGGGAATGAGAGGGGGGTAGATGATCGAAATCTTAAGCTCTGCATTCATGCAGAAGGCCTTTTTTGTAGGTATCATGGTCAGTCTGATATCAGGCCTGGTCTCAGTATTTGTAGTACTGCGTAAGATGTCCTTCATAGGCGCTGGCATATCACATGCAGCATTTGGTGGAGTGGCGATTGGGTTTTTTACCGGTATAAATCCCCTCATTACTGCAACTATTTATTCTATCGCAGTTGCACTCGGGATTGAAGTAGTAAGCAGAAAGGGGAAGGTTTCAGAAGACGCCTCTATTGGAATATTTTTTGCGAGCTCGAGGGCACTCGGTATTATACTCGTAAGTCTCTCCAGGGAATATAATGTTGACCTCTTTGGTTATCTTTTCGGAAATATATTAGCCATTACTGACAGAGAAGTCCTAATTACACTGCTTACAACAATATCAGTAATCGGGGTCATCCTGCTCTTTTTAAAAGAGATATTTCTGACAACATATAATGAAGAGATAGCACAAGTAAGCGGTATCTCAGTGAGGGCCATTAATATCCTTTTCCTGCTTGTCCTTTCAATATCCATTGTTATCGCGATGAAGGTTGTGGGTATCATCCTTATCTCAGCCCTGCTCGTCATACCAGGGGCGACCGCACAGCTATTTGCTAAAAGTCTGACTTCTATGATTGCAATCTCATGCGGCGCTGCAGTGTTTTCTACAATTACAGGGCTTTTCCTGTCTTATGAATTTGATATTGCGCCCGGAGGAAGTATTGTCCTGACAGCCACCCTGCTTTTCTTTATCTCCTTAATCCTTAGAAGAAAACGGTGATTTTTGCTATGATATTTATAGTTTGTGAGGTGCTGTAATGAATATCTTTGATAGGATTGCTGAAAGACGAATTATAGAGGCCATGGAAAATGGTGAGTTTGAAAACCTTGAAGGAAAAGGAAGGCCCATCAATTTTGAGGATGAGACATGGATTCCTGAGGACCTGAGAATGGCTTACAGGATTTTGAAAAATGCAGGCTGTACTCCACCTGAGCTTGAGCTGAGAAACGAGATAATAAATATGTGCGCATTGATGAATACAATTGATGATGATAAAGAAAGACTTAAGAAACTCAGAGAGCTAAATTTCAAACTTTTGAAACTCAATATAATACGCAAAAAACCCTTTAACCTCGAAGATTTTTCAGAATACGAAGAGAAGGTGATAGATAAATTAACCGGAGATTCAAAATAATTGAGGGGTAAGGGACTGGTGTCTCACCTGGTCTGCAAAACCAGTGTTGGGGTACAATAATATGCCCTGGTGAGTTCGATTCTCACTGCCCCTCTCCACCTGCCTTCGGCAGTCATAAAGTCAGCAGTCATTAGTCATCAGAAAAATACTTTTGACCACTTTTAATTTAAACTTTTAACTTTTCATTTTTAACTTCTAACTTCTCAATGGCGGAGAGGCAGGGATTCGAACCCTGGGTGGAGTTACCCCCACAACGGTTTTCGAGACCGCCCCATTCAACCACTCTGGCACCTCTCCAATAAATACAGTTATCAGTGAATAGTGAACAGTTTTTAGTTTACAACAAGAAAAGAAATTAAAACTTTATCTTCTCTCTTTAAAAAACCTTTTCAATATCAAGGCGCATTCGTCCTCAAGAATACCTGATACAACCTCTATCTGATGGTTAAGTCTTTTATCCGAAAGTATGTTATAAAGACTATCAACTGCCCCAGCCTTTTCATCCTTGCATCCATAAACAAGTCTGCCAAGTCTCGCATTCACCATTGCACCTGCGCACATAATGCATGGCTCTTTTGTCACATAAAGCGTTGCATCTGTTAGTCGCCAACTATCATTTTCATTTGCACCAGACCTGAGTACAAGGATTTCAGCATGGCCTGTTGGGTCTTTTAAAGTCTCCCTGTGGTTATGTGCCTTTGCAATAACCTTACCGTCCTTTACAAGTACCACACCCACAGGGACCTCGCCTTCAATAAAAGCGAGGCTGGCCTCTTTGAGTGCCAGCCTCATAAAATAAATATCTTTGTCTTTACTGATCACTATTGAATCCTATTTAACGACGGTAGATAGTGAAAAGTGATTAGTGATTAGTGAATAGTAAACAAAAAAATTCAAGTACTAACAACTGCAAATTTTGCAAAAGCAAAATTTGCTTTGGCGCGCCCAGGAGGATTCGAACCCCCGACCTGCGGATTCGTAGTCCGTCGCTCTATCCATCTGAGCTATGGGCGCAACCCTTATCCCTTCTTTACACCTTCCTTTAATGTAATACCATACTTTGGATGCTCAAATGGGTGTACCGAAGGCATCTTTGAAAACAACCACCCCCACTGTTTTTCAGGGGCAGGGAATATCTGTTTATCGCCTTCAAAAACCCTTATTCCAACAGCTGGGTTATTAGGCTGATTGGATACTGAAGTTAGAGTAAGTCCATCCATCTTAAAATCAGGAAGAAACTCTCCTACTGTAACCTTAAGGTTAGAATTAGGGATTACAAAGTCGCTGTGCAGACTTATCTTATATTCCTGAGTCTTTTTTGTCCCTCTATCCTCAACAACAATCTTTACTGCACTCCATCTGCCCTTAACCGAATCAGGCACTACTACCTGTGTTTCACCCTTTGGTACTGTCACACCATGTCCTGGAACTGTCTGCTGTGCCTCTGGTGATATTGGACCCTGCATCATCGGACCTGGTACCTGTGGAGCAGGTGGCTGAGTTTCCCTCTTCTTACATGCACTCACTGAAACAGTCAGGGCAAGGCTACATACAACTGCTGCTACCTTTTTATTCATGGTTCAACCTCCTTAATTTTTAGTAACAAGTTACAAGTAACGAGTTGACACCGTTTTTTGAGTCTCTTGGGTTTTAATAACTCAATGAACCGTGTAAACTCAATAAACTTAGTAAACCTAACGAAACTTGTCACTCATCACTTGTTACTTGTCACTGTCTTTAATGGCGGAGAGGCAGGGATTCGAACCCTGGGTGAGATTTTACCCCCACAACCGCTTAGCAGGCGGCTGCCTTCGACCATCTCGGCCACCTCTCCTTTTGCCTTCGGCAGTCATAAAGTCAGCAGTCATTAGTCAATAGTCATTAGATAAAAATACTTTTTTGACTTATGACTTACTAAATTATATTACCAGCTAAAATTAAAATTTGTAACCCCACTTACTCTATCCTGTAATCTTTAATCTTTGTGAGCAGTGTTTTGTAGCTCACCTGGAGAATATCTGCTGCCCTGCTCTTGTTGCCTTTTGTCTCTTTAAGTGCCTTACTGATGCGCTGGGTCTCTGCTATCCTCGTTGCCTCTTTTGCCACATCCTCAAGGGGTCCTTCCATCAGCAAGGACCGCATCGTGGATTCGAGGACAGGTTGCTGACTCAGTACAATATGTTCCGGCATAATCACATTCCCATCGCAAAGGATAATTGCTCGCTCTATAGCATTCTCAAGCTCTCTCACATTACCCTTCCACGGATAACTCATAAGCATGTCGAGTGCCTCTCTTGAAATAGTCTTTACAGAGGTCTTTATCTCAAGACAGTATTTATTTATGAAGAATTCTACGAGTAAAGGAATATCTTCTCTTCGCTCTCTCAAAGGTGGTATCATTATCGGGAAGACATTAAGTCTGTAAAAAAGGTCTTCCCTGAACTTATTATCCTCAACAGCCTTTTCAAGATCTTTATTGCTTGAAGCAACAATCCTTACATCAATATTAATACTTTTTACACCTCCGACCCTTTCTATCTCGCCTTCCTCAATCGCCCGGAGAAGCTTGGCCTGTAGCGACAGGTCCATCGTTCCTATTTCATCCAGAAATATTGTCCCCTTATCAGCAAGTTCAAACTTTCCGAGTTTTTTTACATCAGCCCCTGTAAACGAGCCCTTTTCATGACCAAAGAGTTCTGATTCAAGGAGCTCCCTCGGTATTGCTGCACAGTTAATCGGCACGAATGGGTAATGCCGCCTGGGGCTCAGATTGTGTATGGCCCTTGCAAAGAGTTCTTTCCCTGTACCGCTTTCACCAATCAGGAGCACTGTTGTCCTAGTAGTCGCAACCTTCTGCACCTTCTGCGCAACATCTGTAATCTTTTCGCTCCTTCCGATAATCCTCGGAAATCCGAGCTTTGATACAAATTCCTCTTTCAGCAGGATGTTCTCTGTAAAAACCCTCTGTGTCTCAATCGCTCTCCTTATGAGCACAAGAAGGTGGTCTGTATCAAAAGGTTTTGTAATAAAGTCAAAAGCACCTTCTTTCATAGCTGCCACAGCTGTCTCAATAGAACCATAGGCTGTCATGACTATTACAGGAGTGAGCTGGCTTTCTTCTTTTGCTGCCTTCAGCACTTCCATACCGTCTTTTTTAGGCAGTCTTAAGTCAGTCAGGACAAGGTCTGTTCTGCTTTCCTTAAGGTGCTTAATCCCCTCCATACCGTCCCTCGCAAGGAGAACCCTGTAACCTTCAGACTCGATGGTCTCCTTTAGCATCTCTGCCATTGATTCTTTGTCTTCTACTATGAGGATTGTATCCATAGAATATATCATATCACATCCTTGCCTCTTTGAGGGCATTCTTGCAAGCACATGTCCTATCTAAAGGAATCAATGTAAACACCTCTTTCAGGATGGATTTCAGCCTTTCAGTTGTTGCCTTCATTGTCTCCAGAACCTCCGTTGTTGTAAGCCTCTTCCCTGTTATCCCCGCAGCATAGTTTGTGACAACAGCGATACCTGCAAGGCATATCTCTATTTCTCTCGCAAGTGATGCCTCGGGCATACCTGTCATCCCTACAACATCAGCACCGAGCATAGAGAATACCCTTATCTCTGCTGCAGTCTCAAGCCTTGGCCCTTCAACACATATATATGTGCCTGATCTTTTTATACCAACCCCTGCCTTTTCCGCTGCAGTAAAAATCGTTTCTCTCATCTCAGGACAGTAAGGCTCTGTGAAATCTATATGCACTACTTCATCACTGTCATAAAATGTGGATGGCCTTCCTTTTGTCATGTCAATCACCTGGTCAAGAACAACAATCGAACCAGGTTTCATCTCATGGCTTATACCACCAGCAGCGCTTATTGAGATAATCCTTTCTATGCCGAGTTCCTTGAAACCCCATATGTTTGCCCTGTAGTTTATCTTGTGTGGAGATATATGATGCGGGGTGCCGTGTCTTTGGAGAAATACAACCTCCGCACCTGAGAATTCTCCTATCCGGTAGACATCTGAAGGGTCTCCAAAAGGAGTTGTAATCTTTTTACATTCTTTGATAGTTAATCCTGGTATATCATACAGGCCGCTCCCCCCAATAATACCTATCCTCGGCATTAACACCTCCAGTATGACAAGCTTACAAGCTGGCAAGCATAGTGCTATAATAACCTACATTATCAGGCAAATACATCACTCTTTTTAATATAAGGTGGGGATGTTAGACAAACAATTACTTTTAAATGTGCTGAAGAAAACGATCTCTTACGGCGGCGAATACGCAGACATATTTGTAGAACAAAGGAAGCCAGTTTCTATTCAACTTGAAGACAACAGGGTCGAAAAGGTAATTACAGGTATTGATTACGGTGCAGGCATACGGCTCATTTATAAAGGTAAATCTGCATATGCTTACAGCAATGACCTATCAGAGAAATCACTGCTAAGAGCTGCATCTGAGGTAAGCAGGACTGCATCAAGAGCGATCAGCGATACTATCATTGACCTGAGGACTAAAACTCCTTCTGTCTCATTTGATATAAGGCTGTTTCCAGAAGGTATACCGATGGAGAAAAAGATATCTCTTGTAAGAAGGGCAGATAATGTTGCAAGGAGTTTTAACCCTAAAATAAGACAGGTTAATGTCATGTACAGGGACTCTATCCAGAGGGTCCAGATCGCAACATCAGAGGGAATAATTGCAGAGGATGAGAGGGTACATACACTTATAGCAGTACAGGTAATTGCTGCAGATGGCGATATCATACAAACAGGATATGAGCCAGCAGGCGGCTTTATCGGATTCGAACTCTTTGATGATATAGATATAGAAGAGCTAAGCCTGAAGGCAGCAAAAAGGGCTGTAATGATGCTTAATGCAAGGCAGGCACCTGGTGGCAGGATGTCTGTTGTTATCTCATCTACTGCAGGGGGCACCATGATACACGAGGCTATAGGACATGGGCTTGAAGCCGACCTTGCACAGCAGGGATTATCCGTCTACTCAAAAAAGATAGACAAACAGGTTGCATCCAGTCTTATAACAGTCATAGATGATTCAACCATTCCACAGAAAAGAGGCTCTTTCAGGTTCGATGATGAGGGGACACCATCCCAGAAGACTGTCCTTGTAGAAAATGGGATTTTAAAATGCTATATGTACGACCGGTTAACTGCTACAAAAGATGGGGTACGATCAACAGGCAATGGGAGGCGAGAATCATACCAGCATCGGCCTATACCGAGGATGACCAATACCTTCATTGCACCAGGGGAAATATCCCCGGAAGAGATACTCCGATCTGTAGAAGGTGGGCTTCTGGTGGAAAAAATGGGAGGAGGACAGGTAAATACAGTTACAGGTGATTTTGTCTTTGAGGTTCAGGAAGGCTACCTTATCAATAAGGGCAAAAGAGGAGAACCTGTGAGGGGTGCAACCCTTACAGGAAACGGACCAGATGTATTGAGGTCTATAGACATGGTTGGCTCTGATTTAGGGTTCTCCATCGGGACATGTGGGAAAGATGGCCAGGGAGTCCCTGTCTCTGATGCAATGCCAACGCTGAGGATCCCTGAGATGGTAGTCGGCGGCAAGGTGTAGCACTGTGTTGAATACTACACATCTGAGGATGATTATTAACACACCTGTGCATGTAATCCTTTGATTTAATAATAGGTTTTCAGTGGCACTATATTTGCATTTCCTTTAGACTGAAATTATGCGCCTACAAAGAACCCTGAAAAAGGAAATCAGTTTCGAAGGTATCGGCCTCCATACAGGCAGATACGCAACAGTCAGTCTGAAACCTGCATCGAGAGATACAGGTATAATATTTGTGCGGGCTGATAAGGGCATAACGATAAAGGCCCATATATGTTCAGTAACAGATACTGCCTTTTCAACCACACTTGGCTATAATGGAACAAGGATTAGGACTGTTGAACACATCCTTGCAACCCTATCTGGCCTCGGGATAGATAATCTATTCATAGAAGTCAATGGACCTGAAATCCCTATACTTGATGGAAGCTCAACAGAGCTGATAAACATAATACTCAGAGGTGGAATTGCAAAGCAGGGTAAAAAAAGGCCATATCTCAGGATAACAAGACCTGTAATCCTATATGACGGTCACTCTGAGATTGCAGCCCTTCCTTATGATGGGAGACGAATAACATACAGAATTTATTTTAATCATCGCCTGTTCGGAGAGCAGAGGTTGAGCTTAGAACTTACCGAGGAAATCTTTGCGAGAGAGATAGCCCCTGCAAGAACCTTCGGGTTTCTTAAGGATGTCGAACACCTGAGGGCAAATGGATTTGCAAAGGGTGGTTCTCTCAACAACGCTATAATACTCGGTAACGATGGTGTATTGAATTCGTCTGGCCTGAGATTTAAAGACGAGTTTGTACGCCATAAAATGCTTGATTTGATTGGTGACTTTTCTTTACTCGGATTTCCCATTTACGGTCACATTATTGCCAGTAAGTCAGGTCATACAACAAACCTGAAATTCCTGAAAAAGCTGCTTTCCTATCAGGACTGCTGGGAAATAGTGTCAGAGATAAAACAGCAACCAGCCCTGACTTAAAAAACCTTTATTTTTCAAGAAGTTACAAATTTTACTTGAATTTTTCCCCCAAATTGGGTTTCATTATTGTAGAAGACCGCAAAAAAAGAGGCTGGAGAATTCCTTCCCCAGCCTAAAAATGTGTGTAAGCGTAGGGGAAACTTATTTCTTCTTTGCGGTCTTCTTTGTTACCTTCTTAGCAGGCTTCTTAGCTGCTGCCTTTTTTGTTGCCATTAAATTCACCCCCTTTCTATCCCGCACTTTCTATGAAAGTGCGGGACGCTCTGAGCTAAAGCCTACCTATCAGGGTAATCTTCTTTCCTGACAGAAGTCTTTTCAGATTTGCATCTTTCTTTTTTCTCTTAAGCCTATACTCAGCCTCTTCTATCACTATAGATTCGACCCTCTGGCCGAATTTTTTCTCAATATCTTTTAGACCTTTAGTTAGGGCTAATGACGCCCCTATTACAAAAAGGTTAACTGTGTCAACATCTTCTCCTTCTGCATAAGGACCGTATATGAAAGCAGCTTTTGCACCTGAAGCCCTCAAGACTGCCTTTATCGCCCCAGGCAACCCGAGAGACTTAGCTATAAGATTTTTTAACTCGGAGTACAGGGGCGAGTCTTTGTCTGCCCGGAAATATTTTAGGTTGGCAACCTTTTCACTAATTACTACACCCATCTTCTCAAGGTTGTCGAGTTCCCTCTTCACACCTGATGGATTTTTTCTGAGAAGCTTTGCTATCTCCCTGATATAGAACTGCTCGTCCGGGCTATTTAGAAGGAGTGCCAGGACATCTGCCCTTATTGAAGATGAGAATAAACTTTTCAGCATTTATTCACCTATATATTAATATAACAGATAAATTTTATTTGTCAACAAAAAAATTATATTTGGAAACAAATAGTGCATTTTTGTAAACAATTTATTTTGATGCTTAAAATAGAACAACTGTTCTATTTATCTCACCCTCACCGCTCTGCACCCTTTTCGATTCGACCTTCGGTATCTCTGTGGTTTATAATCTGGCTTGGAGTCTAACGAGAAAAAGTCTGAAACTCTATTATCTTTGATTCTTCTCTGTGCATTGAAGACTTACCTTCGAAGATACCGCCCTCTGCAATTGAAAGCTTGCCTGTTAAGATATCTCCGAATACCTGGCCTTTTGATTTTATCTCAACAATCTCCTTTGCCTTGAGATTACCATCAATCCTGCCGCCAATAACAATTCCCCGTGCTGCCACATCACCCTTTATATGAGATTTTTCTCCAAGTATTACCCAATCAGCTGTCACGTTTCCATCCACAATGCCATCAACCCTAAGTGTTCCTTTTGTATCTATATCACCTTTGAAATGACTATTACTGCCTACAAAAGATTCGAGCTTCTCTGTATTCTTTGAAAACATCTGTTGTTTTCCTCCTTTCTATAATTTATCTTTCTGAAAAAACTGGTGTTTGAAGATTATATACAAAAATTGAACACATAGGGAAGTAGTTTGTAACCCATACTTCTTTTTCATCTTTTGATATATCAACTCCGATTGGATGAGGGGATGTTTTAACATTATAAATATTTTCCATTTTTTCTGTATCAATAACATTAAGAGAATGGGTCTTATAATTAACAACAAAAAGATATTTCTCAGAAGGTGATAAAGATATTGTTCTTGGATGTCTTCCTACCTTAAGGGTTTTAACTACCTCTTTTTTTTCAAGGTCAATTTTCTGAACTGAAGATGCAATATTACAACTAACATAAAGATATCTTCCATCCTTTGTAATAGCGAGATGCCTTGGTGCTCTACCCACACCTTTTGTTATTCTACCAATCACCTTAAGAGAATCAAGGGAAATCTCAGCAATATTCTGTCCGTCCATAACTGCTACATAAGCTAAATTTTTTACAGGGTGAAATTCTATACCTCTTGGATTTCTACCCACATAAATTCTTTTGATTTCTTTTTTTAAAGGCACATCAATAACACTTACACTTTTGCTACCCCAGTTGGAGACAAAGACATGCCTTTCATGAGGATCCACCCGTAAAATCTTTGGCTCCTTACCAACCAAAATTTTTTTGACAACTTTCTTAAGAACTGTATCATAAATTGCAATTGCCCTTGCCTTTAATAGAGAAACCCAGACATACCTTCCCCCTTCAGTAAAAGTAATCTCTACAGGCTTACCAATAATCTTAACTCTATCAATAATCTCTTTCGTTTCTCTATCAATAATAAGTATGTTATGTCCTTCCAGATTACAGACATACACCCTTTTATTATCTGGAGAAATATAGACTGATTTAGGATAATCGTAAGACTCAAGAGTAAACTTGTGTACACTTTCAAGAGAAAGATTAAGCAAAAAAAGGTAAAGAGTTAAAAATATCATTCTTTCAGAGATTGTGGCAGTTTATGGTGAAGCACGTAAAGAGTCAATATATATCTTTGGATTAACAGGTCTCCCGTTTTTCCATACCTCGTAATGGAGATGAGGGCCTGTTGAATTTCCTGTTGAGCCGACATAGGCTATGATGTCTCCTCTTTTTACGCGCTGGCCAACCTTAACTGCATTCATCTTATTATGAGCATAAAATGTTGAATATCCAAAGCCATGTTCGATAACCACGAGATTACCATTTCCACCATTCCAGCCAGAAAAACTCACAATGCCATCTGCGGTAGCTGTAATAGGATTACCGGGGTTAGCACTTATGTCCAGCCCCGCATGAAAATCTTCTTCGCCGCTTCTCGGATGTTCTCTTCTCCCGTAATAAGAGGTTACATTTCCTTTAACAGGCAAGCCCTTAGGAGTTGCCATATAGAGGTCTCTTTGCTGACTCAAATAATCCTTTATTTCACCGAGAGTTTCAGCTGTTTTCTTAATCTGTTGCTTGAGATTTTCTATATCAATTGAACCACTATTTGAGATGTCTATATTCTCAAGAACCTTCTCCTTAGAGCCGAGGGAAAACAATCTTCTGAACTCGTTCTCAGCATTCTTGAGTGCTGATATTGTTGTCCTTAGCTCAATAAACTGATTTGAATAGTAATTCAGCTTCTCCTTCATCCTGTAGTATTCGGATGTATCTATGGCGATTGAAAGGACATAAGTGGTACAAATAAGCCACAACAGTATCGAAACGAGTACCCCTATTGATGGAATCTTCAGATTTAAGGGTTTAGTACTGCTGTGAGGGATTAACATGATTGTTATAGGGGTAAAAGCCTTTTTAAACAATCTTTTAATCTTATGAATATCTAACACCTTTACCTCCTTTCTCTATCTCACCGATTATAAAAGCCTTGTATCCTGCCCTGTTGAGGGTTGTTACGGCATCCTCGGATGCATTTCCTGGAACGACCATAATATACCCTATCCCCATGTTAAAAGTCTTTTTCATATCTTCATAAGGTACATTCCCCACATCTTCTATTATTTTAAAGATTGTATGCACAGGCCATGAACCATGTCTGATATTTGCACAAACACCTTCAGGGAGTATCCTCGGTAAGTTTCCAGGAATCCCTCCGCCTGTGATGTGAGCCATACCCTTCACCCTAATCTTATCTCTAATTGCATTGAATGCCTTTACATAAATCCTCGTGGGCTTAAGGAGCTCCTCTCCAAGAGATGTTCCTATCTCTGCGATATAAGTGGCAACATCCATTTTTTTAATATCAAAAAATAGCTTCCTCACAAGGGAATATCCATTGCTGTGAAGACCGCTCGATGCAACTCCTATGACGACATCACCCTCTTTTATATCAGAGCCATCTATTATCTTATCCTTTTCAACGACCCCTACAGCAAAGCCAGAAAGGTCATATTCGCCTTCCGAATAGAATCCTGGCATCTCTGCGGTCTCTCCACCTATTAAGGAACAGCCTGCTTCTTTACAGCCCTCCGCTATCCCTTCTATGACCTCTGCTGCCTTTTCTGGTTTCAGCCTGCCTGTTGCAAAATAATCAAGGAAAAATAATGGTTCTGCACCGCTTGTGAGAATATCATTAACACACATAGCAACAAGGTCAATACCAACAGTATCATGCCTGTCCATCATAAAGGCTATCTTTAACTTTGTGCCGACCCCGTCTGTCCCACTCACAAGCACAGGCTCTTTATATCCTGTTATGTCGAGTTTAAAAAGGGCGCTGAAAGAACCGATATCTGTCATGACCTCATGCCTGAATGTCTCTTTGACCATAGGGGAGATAAGGCTCACAAATCTCTCTCCCTCACCAATATCAACACCGGCCTTTTTATAGGTAAGTTCGCTGCCCATTTCTTATTTCTCAGCCCTGTTAGAGAAAACCTTCTAACAGGGTCAGCAGGAGGATTTTTAAAACCCACTATATTTTGCATAAAGAGGGTGTCAAGAGCAAGATTTTTTATTTTTCTGATAAAATAGTTTTGATGCCAGTTATCCTTGTTACAAATGATGACGGAGTTCACTCACCGGGCCTGATTGCCCTCTTCAGGGCCATGAAGGAACTCGGTGATGCATACATAGTCGCACCTGATAGAGAAAGAAGTGCAGTCAGCCATTCATTGACAATGCACAGACCGCTCAAGGTCGAAGAACTCAGGGAACATGTCTATAGTATTAACGGCACACCAACAGACTGCATAACAATAGGGGTAAATAAGATTCTTTCTGAAAGGCCTGCACTTATTGTCTCAGGCATCAACAAAGGTGCAAACCTCGGGGATGATATTACTTACTCTGGCACTGTTTCTGCTGCGATAGAGAGTACAATGATGGGTATATCATCATTTGCCATCTCTCTCGTGGTAGAGACGCAGCGTGCTATGCCTCTACACCTTGATACTGCATCTGGAGTTGCTATTGAAATCGGCAGATATATCCTCGAAAAATCCCTGCCATATGACACACTTTTAAATGTAAACGTCCCCAATGTTCACAGAAACAGCATTATGGGGATCAAATTCACAAGACAGGGGAAGCGCATATATGACAACTCCATTCAGGAGACCTTTGACCCGAAAGGAGAGAAACATTACTGGATTGGTGGAGGAAAGCCTTACTGGGAGCACGGTGAGGACACAGATATTCAGGCCATTCAGGAAGGCTCTATCTCTATCACTCCCATCCACCTTGACCTTACAAATTATGAGGCATTAAAACTCCTTAAGAAAGAATGGGCTCTATCTAACGCAGAGATCAAGGGCAAATGAAAACTTATGATGTCATAATAGTCGGGGCTGGTCCTGCCGGCATATTCTCTGCCCTCGAACTCATCGAGCAAAAAGAAGATACAAAAATCCTTATCATCGAAAAAGGCAAGGACATTGACAAAAGGATATGTCCGATGAAGATAGGTGATCCTGAATCAAGTTCAGGATCATGCACAACCTGTCCTGAATGTGCACTTCTCAGTGGGTGGGGTGGAGCAGGGGCCTTCAGCGATGGGAAACTGAGCCTATCACCAGAAGTGGGTGGATTCCTCTCACGGTATATTGATAAAGATACACTCCAGTCACTTATCATCTATGTAGATAAAATCTATATAAGATACGGGGCACCGGGCCAGACCTACGGAGACAACAAGGAAGATATAGCAGCAATAGAAAGACTTGCATCAAAAAATGATCTCGTACTTGTCCCCTCAAGGATAAGACATATAGGTACTGACAGATGCAAGGCCCTGCTGAAAAAAATCAAGGAGCCTCTTAATGGAAAAATCGAGACTGTATTCGGCTTGGAGGCGGACAGAGTTATCACAAAAAACAGGAAGACTGTTGGTATAAGGCTTAAGGACGGCACAGAACTTTATTCTGAATTTGTAATACTTGCGCCTGGAAGAGAAGGCTCAAGATGGCTTGAAAAAGAATCAAAGAGGCTACACCTCACACTGCTTAAAAACCCTGTTGATATAGGTGTAAGGGTCGAGATACCTGCATCTGTATTTGAGCCCCTCACAAAGGCAACCTATGAACCCAAATTAATATTTTATTCAAAAAAATTCGACGACAGGGTAAGAACCTTCTGCGTCAATCCATACGGTGAGGTTGTAAAAGAATACCTTAAGGGTATATGGACGGTTAATGGTCACAGCTATGCAAACAGGAAAACAAACAACACAAACTTTGCACTTTTAGTCAGCACATTCTTTACAGAGCCTTTTAATGAACCCCTATCATACGGAAGATATATTGCAAGGCTCGCAAATTTCCTCGGCAAGGGTGTTATTATTCAGAGGCTTGGAGATTTACAGCAAGGGAGACGCTCGACCCGTGAGAGGATATCAAAGGGGATTGTACAACCAACACTCAAGGATGCAACACCAGGTGATTTAAGCTTTGTTATACCTTATCGTTATCTGTCTGATATTCTTGAGATGCTCGAGGCACTCGACAAAATTGCACCTGGTGTAAATTCAAGACACACCCTTCTTTATGGAGTTGAGGTAAAGTTTTATTCGATGCAGCTCAAACTTACAAACTCCCTCGAGACAGAGATAGGAAACCTCTTCGCAGTTGGTGATGGAGCAGGAGTAAGCAGAGGGCTTATCCAGGCATCGGCCTCAGGGGTGATAGCTGCGAGGGAAATAATAAAAAGAATTTAAAGATTAAAAATAAAAATTAAGGAATTTTATTTTTGAATTTTGAATTGTAATTTTGCTTTTTGATTTCTAATTTTTGATTTACATGGACGAGTTTAAAAAAATAAGGGACTTGATGGTTGAAACCCAGCTTATCACTCGTGGGATAAAGGACAGGCGTGTGCTTGATGCGATGAGAAGAGTTCCGAGGCATCTCTTTGTTGATGAGTCCATACAGTATAAGGCTTATGATGATATGGCCCTGCCAATTGGTGAAGGCCAGACCATTTCACAGCCCTATATGGTAGCCATCATGACAGAACTACTTGAACTTAAGGGAAATGAAAAGATATTAGAAATAGGTACAGGCTCAGGGTATCAGGCAGTAATCCTCGCTGAGCTTTCAAAAGAGGTCTATACAATTGAGCGTGTTGCAGTACTTGTAAAAAGGGCAGAGGAACGGTTTAATTTTCTCGGGTATGGAAACATTCATGTTAAGGTTGGTGATGGAACCTTAGGATGGCCAGAGGAGTCACCATTTGACAGGGTTATAATAACTGCAGGCACTCCAAAGATTCCTGACCCTCTTATAGAACAGCTATCCGAAGGAGGTATAATCATTGCACCTGTCGGTGACCGTTTTTCACAACAGCTTATAAAGGTTAAAAAGTCTAAGGGTAGGCTTTCCGAGGAATACCACACCCCATGCATATTCGTGCCTCTAATAGGAGAGTATGGGTGGAAGGGAGAGGATTAAAAGATATGGCTCACAAACCCCTTGACACATCATTCATAAAATTTTATTCTTAGCCCATCATGAAAAAACCATGGGCAGGAAGGTTCAGGGAAAAGACATCAAAGATTGTGGAACATTTCACAGAATCCATTTCTTTTGACAATCGCCTCTGGAGATATGACATTGAGGGAAGTATTGCCCATGCAAAGATGCTTGGCAAACAGGGCATCATCACTAAGGAAGATTCCGAAGAGATAATAAGAGGACTTAAAGAAATAGCCAGAGAGATAGAAACAGGGAGGTTCAGGTTCAAAGAAGACCTCGAAGATATCCATATGAATATCGAGAACGCACTTACAAAAAAGATAGGCCCTATCGGCGGGAAACTCCATACAGCACGCTCAAGGAATGACCAAGTCGCACTTGACCTCAGACTCTATCTAAGGGCAGAAACAAAAGAGATAATATCCCTTATAAAGAAACTCCAGAAAACACTTCTTAACACTGCAACAAAATATCTAAACACATTAATGCCAGGATATACACACATGCAGAGGGCACAGCCGGTGCTGCTCTCTCATCACCTACTCGCTTATGTCGAGATGTTGCAGAGAGACAGAGAGAGACTTGAAGATACATTAAAGAGGATAAATATCATCCCTCTGGGTTCATGCGCACTCGCAGGCACAACACTCCCCATAGACAGGGGTTATGTCGCAAAACTACTCGGTTTCAAAGGCATATCTGAAAATAGTATTGATGCGGTATCTGACAGGGATTTTGCAATAGAGTTTCTATCAAATGCAGCCATCCTTATCATGCACCTCTCAAGGTTTGCTGAAGAGCTTATACTGTGGTCAACAGAGGAATTCAGATTCATCGAGCTTCCTGATGCATTCACAACAGGTTCAAGTATCATGCCACAGAAAAAGAATCCAGATGTAGCAGAGCTTATCAGGGGAAAGACTGGAAGGGTTTACGGGAATCTGCTTTCTCTCTTAACCACAATGAAAGGCCTGCCGCTCTCATATAACAGAGATCTGCAAGAAGATAAGGTACCTATATTTGATACCGTGGATACTGTAAAATCATGCCTCACTGTCCTGAATGGAATGCTGCCGGGTATAAAATTCAACACAGAAAGGATGTTTGAAACTGCTGGAGAGGGATATTCTACTGCAACAGATATCGCAGAACATCTTGTCAGAAAGGGCATTCCGTTCAGAAAGGCACATGAGATCACAGGAGAGATTGTTCTTTACTGCATCAAAAACAGGAAACAGTTCAGGGAGCTTTCTATCAATGAGTTCAAGAAATTTTCCCCTGTAATTACAAAAGACATATATTCCTATATTGAGGTTGAGGATTCTGTAAAGACAAAGACATCGAGGGGTGGCACATCTCCTGATGCGGTGAAAAAACAGATAAGAAGGCTCGGAAGCCTGATCGGATGATAGCGCACAAAGGCAGGAGATTACCCTTTTGCTCATTCTCGCCCCGCATCATGAGATGGTGCAGGGCTCCGAGGTGAATTCCGATGAATCGGAATTCAAAACCGCTCAAGGGCAATCTCCTGCCTTCTCTTCAGTATCGACTAATCGTCTATCATCTGATATCTGTTATCTGTGTTCTGTCCATCCTCGCCTCCTGCGGTAAAAAAGGTGACCCTACCCTGAAATCATACGAAAAACCAGACCCCCCTTCTAAACTTAAGGCCATTCATAGAGAGTCTGAGATCATCCTCTTATGGGAATTTCCAAAATACAGAGAACCATTCATAAAAGGGTTTTATATAATGAAATCAACAGGTGGGGATTTTGAAAGGATTGCATTTATTGAGAATGACAGACGCTCTTATATGGATACTAACTTTAAAATCGGCTCTGAATATAAATATAAAACTATTTCCCAGAATCTGAGAGGTATAACGAGTGGTGATTCAAATATTATAACCATCATTCCTAAGCCTGTACCCTCCCCTCCCGGAAAGATTCTATTTAAAGTAGAACATGACTCACTAACATTGAACTGGGAAGGTGCAGGAGATGGAATTCTATATAACATCTATAAAGGCAATGAGAAAGGCAGATACCAGTTAACACCCGCGAATAAAGAACCAATCAGAGAAACATCTTTCAAGGACAACTTCGACATAAAAAGGCCTGTCTATTACACAGTAAGAAGCCTTATAGGAGGCAATACGAGAGATGAGGGCCCTGCATCAGAGGAACTCGAAATAAACCCTTCGGAATTTATACCACCCCCTCCTCGTGGCCTTCAGGCATTATCTACACCGGAAAATGTATACCTCATCTGGAAGGAACCTGCTGAGACATGGATAAGCGGTTACAGGATTTACAGGGAAGTTGATAAAAAAGAGGGGTTTATACTTATAGGAGAGACCCAGACCCCGACATTCCTTGACAAGGAGAAGCCATTAACAAAAAGGGCCTACAGGATAACAGCACTCGGCCCCTCAAAGGAAGGCACATATTCAGAGATAAGAGACGTTGTTTTTATTCCACAAAGATAGAGATTACTAATTGACATAAAAATCAGATTGAGTTACTCTAAATCAAACGTAGAGCCAGCCATGAAGGAAAAGATATTAAAGGCATTTGAAGAAAGCATCAGCATAAAAGAGAAATTCGTACAGGGAAATATTGACGCAATTATAGAGGTCTCAAAGGCAATCGCCGATGCATTCAATGACGGGAAAAAATTGATTCTCTTCGGGAATGGTGGAAGTGCTACAGATGCATCACATATTGCAGCAGAGTTTGTAAACAGGTTCAAGAAAGATCGCCCTGGTCTTCCTGCAATATCGCTCAATACAGACATGGCAGTGATTACATCCATTGCTAACGACTATGACTTCTCCGAGATCTTTGCAAGACAGCTTAAATCCCTCGCTGATGAAGGAGATGTAGTCATAGCAATAAGCACAAGTGGTAGCTCAGGAAATGTGCTGAAGGCAATGGAGGTAGCAAAGAAGAAAAAATTAAAGACCATTGCCTTCACAGGTGCAAAGGGAGAGAAATTCGCATCGAAGGCAAACTATGCATTTATTGTCCCATCAGACAATACCCCGAGGATTCAGGAAACACATATCACACTTGGCCACATCCTCTGTCAGATGGTAGAGGAGATACTATTTGAAGTGCCAAGGAAAAGATAGGAGAGGGTGAAGATCCTCGGTATTGACCCTGGAAGCATTATCTGTGGTTACGGACTGATAGAGACAGTCAATAGTCAACAGTCGAGAATCAAGAGTCAAAAAACTGCTGACTGTATCTACATTGCCTCCGGGAGGATAGCCTTATCACCAGAAAGTCCGCTGCATCTACGATTAAAAGAGCTCTATGATGCACTTATCAGTATAATCAGGGAATATAATCCCCACGAAATGGTAATTGAACGTATATTTTTTGCAAAGGGTGTAAAAGCAGCATTAAACCTTGGGCAGGTGAGGGGTATAGCCCTTCTCTGCGCTGCATCTGAGGGTCTTAATATTTACGAGTACAGTGCCCTTGAGGTTAAAAAGGCTATTACCGGTTATGGAAGGGCTGAAAAGAGGCAGGTTCGGGAGATGGTGATGAGAATCTTAAATCTTAAATCTCATCCCCGTAACTTTGTGAAGTTACGGGGTCATCCTGAACTTGATTCGGGGCCAAATCTCACCGAGGACAGTGCAGATGCCCTTGCCCTCGCCTTATGTCACATGAATACAAGGCAGTCAAGATGAAGTGTGATGTTATTACACTCTTCCCCGAAATCTTTTATGCCTATCTTAGTGAGGGTATCTTAAAGAGGGCAATACAGAAGCGGCTCATAGACATGAAGATTTATAACCTGAGAGACTTCACCACAGATAAACACAGAACTGTTGATGATTACCCTTATGGGGGTGGTGCAGGCATGGTTATGAAGCCTGAACCATTTTTTGCTGCTGTAGAGGCACTATGTCCTGACAGCACAAAAAGAAGGGTTATCATGCTCAGCCCTCAGGGCAAAAAATTCAATCAGGATATTGCAGTAGAACTCTCTAATGAACACAGAGAGCTTATATTCTTATGCGGAAGATATGAGGCAATAGACGAGAGGGTAAGAACAGCCCTTGTTAATGATGAGATATCCATAGGTGATTACATACTGACTGGCGGAGAACTACCTGCTTTAGTTATAATAGACGCTGTTGCCAGATTAATACCCGGAGTGCTCGGCGATGAGCGTTCTGCTGAGACAGAATCGTTTTCGTGGGGGATACTTGACTACCCTCATTATACAAGACCTTCTGTGTTTAGGGATATGGCAGTGCCAAAGATTTTACTTTCTGGAAACCATAGAGATATCTGGCGATGGAGACGAAAAGAGGCCCTGCGCCGTACACTACAAAGAAGACCTGAGCTTCTTGAAAAAATTAGACTCAGCGATGAGGACTATAAATTAATTGGTGAAATAAAGGAGGAATCATGATGAACCTGCTCGAGGCTGTTGAAGAAGGCTTTAAGAAGAATGTCACAAGTTTCAATGTTGGAGATACTGTCAGAGTATTAGTAAAAGTCATAGAAGGTGATAAGGAAAGAATCCAGCCATTTGAAGGTATTGTAATTGCCATGCGCGGGAGCGGCACAAGGGAGACATTTATGGTGAGAAAGGTATCATTTGGTATTGGCGTAGAAAGAATCTTTCCTCTCTGTTCTCCCACCATTGATAAGATAGAGGTTTTGAAGAGAGGAAGTGTAAGGAGAGCAAAGCTATATTATTTAAGAGGCAAAAAGGGTAAGGCAGCTAAGATCAAAGAAAAAGAAAGAGAATTTGCATCCGAATAAGACATGGATATTTACCAGCATGACGAATCCCTCAGAAAAAAAGGGTTTTTAAGGATAGCTGGTATTGATGAGGCTGGAAGGGGTCCACTTGCTGGCCCTGTTGTTGCTGCGGCAGTTGTCCTGATAGAAGGCATCAGGATTGAAGGGCTCAGGGATTCCAAAAAAGTACCTGAGAAAGAAAGAGAATTCCTTTTCTACGAGATTCTCAGTTTCTCTAAAGATATAGGCATAGGCATTGTCGGTCCTGAAGAGATTGATAGATTAAATATCCTCAGGGCCACGAGACTTGCGATGCAGATTGCAGTAGACGACCTTTCCACACCTCCGGATATACTTGTCATTGATGCAGTATTCCTTCCATCAATTCCAATAAAGCAGTTATCACCCATAAAAGGAGAGGGCATAAGTGCCTCAGTTGCTGCTGCCTCGATAATCGCAAAGTTTGTAAGGGATAAGATCATGATAGATTATCATCGGCAATATCCAGATTATAATTTTGAAAAACATAAGGGTTATTCCACGAGAGAACATCTCTATATGCTACGGTTATACGGCCCCTGCCCTATCCACAGAAAAAGTTTTCAGAGGGTAATGTCATTAGAGCTTCCATTTTGACTTTTATTTTTATAAAATGTAAAGTGAGAAGTAAGAATTAACATGGATAAAGAACAAATTGATGAGGCATTAGAGCTGATATGGCTTCTTAATGAAGAAGGCCATCATAGCCTTAATCGTTTCAGATTGAGTTCTGAGGATGATGATGTCGAAAACCTCATTGTCACACTGAAAACCGAAGGACTTACAGTCATTTCCGAGGATAAAATTCAATTCACTGATAAAGGCTATTCACTGGCAAAGGCACTGGTAAGAAGGCTACGCCTTGCAGAACGCCTCTTCACCGATGTCTTTGAGATGCCTGGAGATACTGTCATTACAGATGCATGTAAGATGGAACACATACTGAGCGAAGAGCTTACTGACAGTGTGTGCACCTTCCTTGGCCATCCACCAACCTGCCCCCATGATAAGCCCATACCGAGGGGAGAGTGCTGCAAGAAATACAGAGTGGAAGTTGAGCCTGTTGTTACCAGACTGTCCGAATTTGAGGTGGGCTCAAAGGGTAGAATTACCTTTATTGTACCAGCAAAATCATCGAGGCTGAGCAAGCTCAATTCCCTGGGAATCACCGCAGGGAGTATTATAAGACTCTTACAGAGAACCCCATCTTATGTCCTACAGATAGATGAAACAACTATTGCGATTGACCCTGAGATAGCAAAGGAGATATATGTCAGGAAACTGATTTGAGGGTTACAGGAAATGTGATAATGAATCTCGTCCCCTTCCCCTCCTCACTTTCAACATTAATCCTCCCGCCATGGCTCTGTATTATCCTGTAACTTATTGATAGGCCGAGGCCTGTACCCCTTTCTTGTTTTGTAGTGAAAAATGGTTCGAAAATCCTATGCATTATTTCTTCTGGAATTCCAATCCCTGTGTCAGAGATATCTATATATACCTGTCCGTCTTTAACATCAGTATTTATGGTTATGTTCCCACCCTTGGGCATAGCAAATATTGCATTATTGATGACATTAAGAAAGACCTGTTTAAGCTGATTTTCATCACCTGATATATGCGGAATCTCACCATAGTTCTCGATTGTCGTAATATTCGCATTCTTTAACTGGACTGAAACAAACCTGACAATATCTTTGATGGTCTCATTTAGATCAACCCTTTTTATCTCAAGTGGCCTTTTTCTTGAAAACTCGAGCAACTGACGTACGATATCCCTCGCCCTCATGGATTCTTTTATAATCACCTCGGTATTGCGCATAATACTGTCAATCTCCTTCTCTTCCTTAATCAATCCTGCATAGCCGAGGATACATGTGAGGGGGTTATTAAGCTCATGGGCGATATTGGATGCAATCTCTCCTAATGCTGCAAGCTTTGCAGTCTGGATAAGCTGTTCCTGTGCATCCTTGAGTTCCTGCATCTGTTGTAAAATCCTATCATTACTCTCTTTAAGAGAGATGCTCATCTCATTGAAGGCACTTATAAGTTCGCCAAATTCGTCCTTACCTTTATAGGCTGAGGTGTATCCTAACTCACCTGTCTTTACCTTTCTTGTAGCACTAACAAGCTCTGATATAGGCTTTGTTATTCCCCTTGTCAGGACGACAGCAATAGGAAGGGCGATAAAGAACGCAAGGATAATGGTTATAAAAAGTATAATCTCTGAATTCTTGATATCCTTCATCGCCTTTATAGTCCTATCATTTAGCCTCCGGTTTGCAATAAAGGCCATCTCCTGTGTCTTTGATAGCAATGAATTTCCTATCTCTGCACCAACCATCTGCAGTCTCTTAACCCTCTCCGGGTTAGCAGTTGTTGTTATAAAGTAACTCAATGCCTCTTTATACTGTTCCACTAAATTCCTGATATCCTCTATCTTTGCTGAAATCTCCTTACCATGATGGCATCCAATACAGCTCTGGACAGAATTGTCGAGGTCTGTGACATTCTCAACTATTACATCAAGCTCCTTACCAAATTCAGTCTCTATAGTATAAAGATGTGTCTGAACAGTATGAACATTGATAACAAGATCCTGGCGTATTATCTCTACCCTGTGAAGCTTTATCAGTGAGTCGAGATCTGAGGTTGTTTTATTGATATAGAGCACGCTCATGCCTGCACCTGCTGAAAACAGAAGGAATAAAAGGAAGAGTGAAAGAACAAGTCTTTTCTTCATTGATTATCTAATCTCTATAATGTCTATCCCTGCCTTTTTTGCTAAATCAAAGACAGGCTTGAAATCAGCCTTACCAGCACTGATAAACCTCAATGCCCCAAACTTCTTCAAGACCTCTTTCCCTGTAGGGTCTTTATCCATATTTAAGAGCACCTCTTTTATCCTGAGTTTCAGCTCAGGAGGAAGATCACGCCTTATACAGAGGGTAATATCAGGAACTTCCTGAGATGTCGCTAAAATCTGCAGTTCATTCTTAATCGCCGGGTCCTTATCTATTATCCTCTGATAAAACCTGCTTCCTGCACTGCCTATATCTGCCCTGTTATCTAAAACAGCATACACTGCTGAATCATGGCTTCCTGTAAAATAGTATTCGCTGAAATAGCTGTCTATATCTCTAACACCATTTTCCCTGAAGAAGGCAATAGTAAATACATAACCTGTTGCTGTTGCCTTATCAACAAATACTACAATTTTATCCTTCATATCCTTTATAGACTTTATTCCACTGTCTTTTCTAACAAATATGTAACCTTTAATAGTTGATGTCCCATCAAGGTTCATCGGCCTTGCTATGGGTTCAACATTAAGTTTTACCATAGCAAGGTTTGCTGTGAACGCCTCAAAAAAGGCGCCATCCATCCTTCTAGAGGCAAATCTATCAATAACATCTCCATACTTGCTGAGAATGGTTAACCTTACCTTAATACCGAGTTTCTCAGAGAGATATGCAGCTAAGGGCCTGTAGCGATCCATCTGCTTGAAGATATTCTCTTCAGGGATAAGCCCTATAAGTAACTCCTTCTGTTCAGAGAATGCGTATAAAGGGGAAATGAGGATTAAGATAAAGAACACGAGTCCTATAATTTTGAGTTTTGCTCCGAAAATGTCATTCCCGTGAAAACGGGAATCCAGAGTTTCCTGTGAAAACAGGAATCCAATTCCTTTTGTATAGCTCCCTGCTTTCGCAGAGACGGCGTCTGGATTCCTGCTTCCGCAGGAATGACAATCTGGCAGCATTTTCATATTCTTTTGTACCACTTATGGCATAAGGGTTTGAATTTTGAATTTATTTTTAATCACTTTATTATCCTCGTAGCCTCTGTTATAAGGTCCATTGACAACCTGAGCCCCATAGCATTAGCCTCTTTCATGTTAAAGATAAGCTCTGTACCCCTCGATGATTCTGCCTGAATCCTTTCGGCCGGTATCCCATTAAGTATCTTAATGACCTTTTCTGCGGCTTTTTCACCCTGTTCACCAGGCTTTACAGAAAGGGTGATAATTGCTTCCGATCCTGTCGTGCCTGAAAGCAATGAGACTGTAGGAACTCTATTGGCCTTTGCAATATTAATAATACTATCAGCCGCCATATTCACTAAGGAGCTACTGGTAATAAAGATAGCATCAGTCTTTTTATAAGAGAGCATCCTGTTAGCATCCTCAGGCCTTTTCAGTCTTATCTTTTCGACCTCAAACCCATACTGTTCTGAAAGTCTCATCAATTCCATTAATTGATGAACCGAGTCTTCCTCAGCCTCATTATAAATAACCCCAAGGCTCGAAACAGTCGTTACACCTCTGAGATAACGGATGAGACTCGAAACAGGTACCCTGAAACTGATGCCTGTTACATTTTTAGATTTTATGCCCTTAGCAATCGGTTCATAAACACCTGAATAGACAATTGGGATTTTTATCCTTTCCCTGACGGCTGACAGTGTTGCAGGTGCCCCGTATGTCACGATGAGATCAACATCTGCTGCCACAAGTTTTCTTACAGCATTGCTCCATGAAATAGGGTCAGGATAAGGCTTCTGGATTATTATCTTCACGTTATCGGCATATCCCTCTCTCTGAAGTTTTGAGACGAAGGCATGATGCATCTCATTGTAGT
This sequence comes from Nitrospirota bacterium, assembly GCA_016212245.1. Classification (GTDB taxonomy): domain Bacteria; phylum Nitrospirota; class Thermodesulfovibrionia; order Thermodesulfovibrionales; family SM23-35; genus JACRGU01. The sequence continues at coordinate 9,234 of JACRGU010000127.1, read as the reverse complement.
AGGGGATATTGCCTGTCATGATTATGCCGATGGCCTTCTCAGCAGCAAATACATTACAAGTGAGAAGTGAGAAGTAAAAAATAAAAAATAACTTTTAACTTTAAACTTTGAACTTTCAACTTTGAACTTTTTTTGTCCATCACCACCTCTTCGAGATAGTTAAAAAGGTCATATGGACTCTACTATCATAGCTGCTGTCAATCTTATCATCGAAATTATTATATTCATATCTCAATCCAACCCACCAACCCTTTGTAACCTCATACTCTCCCCATATAGAAGTCTCGGTTTCATAGACCTTTAATTTAGAGAATAATGCTATAGAGGCAGGTTGAAGGGCTTCAGTGATGTTAGGACTGAATTTACCCTCTGAAATGGTATAGCTAACATGCCCGTTCAGATTGAATCTATTTTTTATATAACTGAGAGCGATGTAAAAATTATCTATAGTATCTTTGTAAGGGACTCCCCTGTCATTGAGGGCGGTACCAAGTGCCCCACCCACAAGTTGCCTATATTTTATATCCTGCTTTACCTCATTTCTAAAATATGCATAGCCTGCTGTAAAGGACAGGTCTTTCAAAATCATATATGTCATATTTCCCATTATCATATCCCTATCTGCACTTCTTTCACCCTCAGAGAGTTGATTGCCGAGATCACCTCTCCTGTCTCTTGTAAGGCTGTAAGTCCCAAAGAATGTAAGTTCAGGAGTGGTATTCCATGTGGCGGTCAGCTTCGCCTGGTTAGAGATATCTGGCTCATAGTTGTATGCTGGATTGTCAATCTCCTTATGTGTATAGAACGCCTTCAGATTCAATCTTTTAAGAGGTCTTGTTGTTGCAGAAAGGGTGAATGTGTTCTTATTTGTCTTACCTGGAAGGTTCCATTTATCACTATTCTTCCTGTCAATCTCCTCCCATGAATATTCAGCCCGCAAGGTAAGGTTATTCACTGGCCGATACCTCAAGGCAGTAGAAATCACATCCCTTTCTGTAGATAGAGATGGTCTGACTGCATATGTATATGTATTACCTAACCCCGTTCCCGTGATCGAAACCGTATCCGGATTATCTACATCATGGTCAAAATGCCTGTATTTAAGAAATACCGCAATATTGTGTTGAGGCATCCATGTAAGCTCTCCTACACCATTTAGATAATCAACCTCAGCTCTGCTGTCCTTATTCCTTCTCTCACCCCTATTAAGTGTTGCAGAAGCAACTATCTGTCCTGTATATGATGTATGAATCTTAATAGTGTTAGACGATTCCCTTATCTCTGGTATAAGATTGTGCGGGTATATATCTGCAGCCCTACCCCGCAGTAGCAGGAAAGTTGTCATAGAGGACCCTATCACCTTTAACATTAAAGTTTCTTTCATAATGGCTGAGGTCAATCTCTATTGGTCCGAGGTGGCTATTAGTACCTATAGTAACCTCTTCTGTTCTAAAATCTATACTTCTTGTCCTTGAGACCATCTCTATGTTTCCATGATAACCGCTGAGAAACCTCTGCTGTTTTGTCCCTTCCTTCTCATAAAGCTTCCCATCTAAATACAGATGCAGGGGGAAGTCAGGTATCTTGAATCTCAAGAATAGATAATGCATATCCACCCTTACACCATATTTGTCCTCAGAGTCTCTGTCGTTATACATCAGGACACGTGGTGGGGACTCTAAATTTACACCATACGGGGTCGGGTAATAGTAATGGTCGAGGTTATGATAGAGTCCTGTGGATATAAGCCTCGAAAGGAATATGTCTTTGTATGCATAAGCTATCTCAGAATAAAAGTCCTTTATATTCAGACCTTCATACTCAAGCTCGATCCTGTGTGGAAGAGGGTACGCTGTAAGCTTGAGGCCACCTGTGAGAGAGGAATGGAGATAATCGAATTCGCCAGCCCTTCCAGAACCACTTTCATCCACAATCCCATAGCCTAATTTGACTTTAAATTGGGGTTTAATCTTCGGGACCTCTTCCTCATAAACATATTCGAGCGTAATCTCTTCTTCTACCTCATACTCTTCGTCTGGCTCTTCAGCATAGGCAGGAAACAGTGAACAGTAAACAGTAAGAGGATACAGTAGAAAAAGAAACATACCGTATTGTTGCTCTGCTGCACTGCTACTTTTTTAATATATTTCACCTGGAAATACTCCTAATCTGTTATTCCTGTGAAAACAGGAATCCAATTCCTTTTGTATAGTTCCCTGCTCCCTGCTTCCGCAGGGACAAGTTTCGCAGAGCCTGCCCCGTACTTGATACGGGGGACGACGTCTGGATTCCCGCCTGCGCGGGAATGACATTTTTATTCCCTTTCGTACGTATAGACTTGTTGGCATGATGGGTTCATTGTGTAAAACTTCCTCTTCCACCTGCTGATGGAATATCTGTTCCATGAATTGTTGGATGACAGTCTGTACATCTTGTGTAAAAGGCCCTCTTTGATTCCGCTATAGTTGGAGTCCCATCCCTGCTGACAACATGACCCTCGTGACACTGGAGACATAGAAATGGCATCCTGACATTAAGAAGGTTATTATTAGGAGAACCATGGCTGCTGTGGCATGCCATACAGTCATCTGTTAAACCGCCATGTTCAAAGACGAATGGCCCTGCCTTTTCTACATGGCAGTATGTGCATGTATCCTTGATAGTTGACCTCCTGAATGGTTTTTCACTACCACCATCATGGGGGTCATGACAGCTTGTGCAGAAGACCTTTCTCTCAGGAACAGGATGATGGCTCGGAAGCATAAATTCAGCCCTCGCATGGGTATGGCATTTATAGCACATCTCAGCCGTATCCCTCGGCCTCACCTTCAGGTCAGGACTACCAGCTTTAAAGGTTTTACAGATATCATGACAATCGAGACATGAGACATCATTTATAGCATGGATACCTGCATTCCAGTTATGAAGATTAAAGGTTGCATTACCTGTATGGCATTTCAGACAGATAAGTGATTGGGCAGGGGCAGGCAGGTTTTTGATATCAATAAGGGTCTTGTAGTCGCATGTCGTCTTTATTCCTTTCTCCTCATCAGCCCTTACCCTTTCTAAGGTTATATCCTTTATTGCTAAGCTTCCAGGGCCATGGCAGGATTCGCAGTTTACAAGCGGAAGGCCTGACTCTCTCGAGAGCTGAACCCCCATTGTGCTTACATCAAAAGATGCCCTTATCCTATCATGGGCATGACAGGCTGAAAGACACCTGTCAGTGCCAACATACTCAGCGTCAAATCTCCCCACAATCATCTTTTCGTATTCTTTTATAGGAAGGATAGGTCTTGAGGTCTTAAGATAGGTACATCCTAAGATTGGCAGGATAATAAGTAAAAAACATACAGAGAAAAATTTTATAGCTCTATTCATTGTCTAATTTATACTCGAAAATATATAAAGTGTCAATGGTTTACCCCGTTAGAAAGACGAAGCTCTTCTAACGGGGTTTACCTTCTCAGTTCCCCACCTGTCTTCTCAAGTATATGCTCCACAAGTGAGGCATGAAGCTCTTCAACCTCATCGTCGGTCAGTGTCCTGTCCTTCGCCCTGTACCTGATATTGAATGCGAGGCTTTTCTTCCCTTCAGGGATATTGCTTCCCCTGTAGGAATCGAAGACTGAAACCTCTTCTATGAGTTCTGAGGGGAAAGTTCTGATGATCTCTTTAATCTCAGAAGCAGAGAGGCTTTCATCAACAATAATGGCAATATCACGCTCCACATAGGGATACCTCGGTATCTCGTTATATTTTATCGAATCAGGTATGAGTGTCAAAAGCAGATCGAGGTTAAGTTCGAATACAACAATCTCCGGTCTCTGTTTCTTTAAATCAAGCCTTTCTACTATTTCTGGTCCGAGGACCCCGAGGTATCCCGCATAAGCGCCTCTAACATATATATCAGATGCCTGGCCTTTATGTAGAAATAGCTCTGAAGATGAGGAGAATGAATATTCATTTATCTTTAACTCTTCAAACATGGATTCGATAGCACCCTTTGTGATAAAGAATCCCTCTACATCCTCCTTCCATAGAGAAGGGGTCTTATCCCTGTAGAATATACCTCCAAGCCTTAACTCTTCTAATGGAAGGGGCCTCCCAATATCCTCAAAGACACTCGATATCTCGAAGAACCTTATATCTCTTATCCCCCTATCCAGGTTATATTTAAAGTTTCCAATCAAGGCTGGAATCAGTGTTGTCCTCAGCAGGGATTCATCCTGTCTTAAAGGATTATTTATGACAATAACATTCCGCCTCCTGTCAGCCTGAGGGACGGCAATCACATCGAGACTCGATGGACTCATAAAACTGTAATTAATAACCTCTGTGAATCCTGATTTTCTCATAGCTTCCCTTATCCGAATGATATTCATCATCTTTTTATCCAGCTTTCCTGAAGAAAGAGGGCTCCTCGGAATCCTCGATGGAATTCTATCATAGCCGTAAGACCTCGCTATCTCTTCAGCTACATCACTATCTCTCTTAATGTCACGCCTGTATGCAGAGGGATATACAATAAAAAAATCTCCCTTATCCTCTGTGGTAATGCCCAGCTTCTTCAGGATCTTGAGCATATCAGCATTCGAGATCTCTGTCCCTAAGATTCTATTAATCCTATCGTATCTTATCTTTATAGGTTCAGGCACATATCTCACTGGATACACATCTATTATTTCATATATAGTTCCTCCAGCAATTTCCCTTATCATGAGGGCTGCCCTGTTGAGGGCCTTCTCAAGAAACTCTATATCAGCCCCCCTTTCAAACCTGTAGGAAGACTCGCTTATGAGATTCAGCCTCTTTGATGTCCTCCTGATCGAAAAAGGCTCAAAATATGCACTTTCAAGAAATACATTCGCTGTGGAGTCATTGACTTCTGTTTCCAGCCCACCCATAACTCCAGCAACGGCTATGGGATTTTCAGCATCCCATATCAGAAGAGAGTCTCCTAATATTTCACGCTCAACACCATCGAGTGTCTTAATTTTAGTTTGGAGTTTGGAGTTTGGAGTTTGGAGGAGTACAGTATCTGGCATGCCAACCTTTATTTTTTTACCATTGATTGTATCAGCATCAAATGCATGGAGTGGATGCCCAAACTCTAAAAGAACATAGTTTGTAATATCAACAACACTATTTATAGCCCTTATGCCGCACTTCTCGAGCCGTGTCTTAATCCATTCAGGAGAATCAGAAATCCTCACATCTTTTATTACCCTGCCTGCATATCTACTGCAGAGCTCGTGGTTAAAAATCTCAACAGAAAAATCAGAAAGAGGCAGCTCCCCTTTAATCTCGCATACATGTATTTTCAGAGGAACCCTAAAGGCTACAGATACCTCTCTCGCAATACCGAGTATACTGAGACAGTCAGGCCTGTTCGGCGTAACATTAACCTCAAAAACAGTATCGTCTTTTACAGACTCCATTGCCTCAACCTCAAATCCGACCATGGTAAGTCTTTCTGCTACCTCTTCAGGAGAAGCTGAGATATCAACAAATTCCCTTAACCATTCAAATGGTACACGCATCTCTGTTAAATCCTAAATTCAAAACCGCTCAAATACTATACCCTCCTTAATTACCATAATCTTTGGCTAAAACTGTTTTAAAAACCTCATATCATTCTCAAAAAACAGCCTTATATCATCTATCGAATATTTGAGCATAGTTACCCTTTCCACACCCATTCCAAAGGCAAAACCCGTATATAATTCAGGGTTATACCCAACCATTTCGAAAACCCTCGGATCTATCATACCCGCACCTAATATCTCGAGCCATCCTGTGTTCTTGCATACCCTGCATCCCTTCCCGGCACAGAAGGTACAACCGATATCCACCTCAGCGCTTGGCTCTGTAAAAGGGAAAAAACTCGGCCTGAACCTAACAGGCGTCTCTACACTAAAAATGCTATGGATAAATGATTCCAGTACCCACTTGAGATCACTGAAGGCGATATCTGTATCAACCATGAATCCCTCTACCTGATGGAACATCGGTGTATGGGATATATCTACATCACACCTGTAAACTTTGCCCGGAGCGATAATCTTCAAGGGTGGCCTTCTCTTTTCCATAACTCTTATCTGGACAGGTGAGGTATGAGTCCTCAGGATAATATCCTCAGAGATATAAAATGTGTCCTGCATGTCCCTCGCAGGATGGTCCTTCGGCATGTTTAATGCTTCAAAATTATAATAGTCGAATTCTACCTCAGGGCCTTCTTCAACCTCGAATCCCATTGATATGAAGATATCTATAATTTCATAAAGGACCTTATTGATTGGATGTTCCCTTCCGAATGGTGTAAACTTACCTGGCAGAGTCATGTCTATAGCCTCTGAAAGGATGCGCTTTTTATGTTCTTCTTTTTTTAGGAGAGACCCTCTCTTCTTTACCTCCTCTTCAATATAGTCTTTAACTTCATTTACTGCTCTACCGTATGCTGGTCTTAACTCAGGGGAGACTGTGGAAAGGGTCTTGAGTTTTGAAGTAACAAGCCCCTTTTTACCCAAGTATTTTACCCTTAGCTGCTGGAGCTCAGATAGATTGGTGATAGAATTCAATTCATCGAGGAATGCCTTTTTGAGAGGGATGATATCAAGCATAACAATAACGACTAACGAGTTCCGTTAGGGTTACGGGGTTTATTGAGTTTACACAGTTCATTGAGTTATTAAAACCCAAGAGACTCAATAAACTCAAGAAACTGTGTCAACTTGTCACTCGTCACTTGTCACTGTCTTTACAGTCTCTACAAGTTGACTGAAAGCAAATGGGTCATTGTAAGCCATATCCGCAAGTGCCTTCCTGTTTAATGTAATATTTGCCTTTTTCAGTCTGGACATAAACTGGCTGTAACTCAGTCCGAGTGCACGTGCGGCAGCATTTATCCTGATAATCCAGAGCGATCGGAATTCACGCTTCTTTACCTTACGGTCCCTGTATGCATATTGCAGTGCCTTATCAACAGCTTCTGTAGCAACCCTGTAAAGACGACTTTTAGCTCCGTAGTAGCCCTTTGCCCTCTCTAATATCTTCTTCCTTCTTCTCCTTGTTTTAAATCCACCTTTTACCCTCGGCATCCATCCCTCCTACTTATATAGTGAATAGTCGTCAGTGAACAGTTGATAGTTAGAGACATTTTTACTATTCACTAAATACTGTTCACTATTCACTGTTTTCTACTTATATGGTAAAAGTCTTTTAATATTAACATATTCGCTATCTGAAACCAGAGTAGCTGCCCTGAGACCTCTTGTCCTTTTTGCAGATTTTCCTGTAAGAAGATGGCTTTTGTATCCCTTTCTCCTCTTAATCTTGCCATTAGCCGTAATCTTAAATCTCTTGGCAGCACCTCTATGTGTTTTCAATTTTGGCATCTATCCCCCTATTTCGGTGCTATAACCATTGTTATGTGATTACCTTCAAGTTTTGGTGCCTGTTCAATGTTAAACTTTCCGGTAAGTAACCGTGATATCTTCTCAAATACCTTCATACCGAGTTCAGGCCTGATAATCTCCCTCCCTTTAAAAAACATCGTCACCTTTGCCTTATTACCCTCATCAAGAAAACGCCTGATATTTTTCACCTTCAACCCAAGGTCATGTTCTGTTATCTGAGGCCTGATCTTAACCTCCTTAATCTCTATTGTCTTCCTCTGTGTCTGTCTCTTGCTTAATTGATACCTGTATTTTCCGAAATCGAGTATCTTACAAACCGGCGGGTTAACATTTGCTGCTACCTCTACGAGATCTAACTCTCTGTCCTCCGCAATTGTCAATGCATCGCTTACTCTCATAACGCCAAGCTGTTTCCCATCAACATCTATCAATCTAACCTCCTTAGCCCTTATCTGTTCGTTGACCCTTATATCTCTGGTTATACTCTCACCTCCATTTATATTGTTCTCTTATCATCTATCTCACTTTTAATTATTCCGATAAATTCTTCTACCATCAATGGGCCGATATTTTCACCACTACGTTTTCTTACTGTAATTTTTTTTTCAAAAATTTCTCTATCACCTATTATAATCAAATATGGCACCTTCCTCATAGTTGCATTCCTAATTTTATAGCCGACCTTTTCATTTTCAAGATTTAATTCAGTCCTTATCCCTTCTGATCTTAGCCTTCCTGACACGGCCACTGCATAATCGGCATGTCTCTCGGCAATTGTAAGAACCTCAACCTGCACAGGTGCAAGCCATAAAGGAAATGCCCCTGCATAATGCTCTATCAATATCCCGAAGAACCTTTCTAAAGAACCCAGCAATGCCCTGTGTATCATTATCGGTCTGTGCTCTTTACCATCGCTTCCTCTGTAAGTCATATCAAATCTTTCAGGGTTGTTGAAATCAACCTGTATGGTGCTGCACTGCCACGGCCTGTTGAGTGAATCCTTGACCTTTATGTCTATTTTAGGACCATAGAAAACACCTGCACCTAGGTCTATGTTATATGACAGACCTTTTATCTCGAGTGCCCGCCTGAGGGCCTCTGTAGAAAGCTCCCAATTCTCAAGTGTGCCAACATATTCATCCGGTCGGGTAGAAATATAAACATCATACTCATTAAATCCAAATGTCTTGAGTATAGACAATGTGAAGTCCAGCACCCTCAATATCTCATCCTCTATCTGATCTTCCCTGCAGAATATATGTGCATCGTCCTGCGTAAAACCTCTGACACGTAGAAGGCCATGCAGAACGCCTGAACGTTCATATCTGTAAACTGTCCCCAATTCAGCATATCTTATCGGAAGGTCTCTGTAACTCCTTAATGAGGTTTTATAGACATGGATATGAAAGGGACAATTCATGGGCTTAATCTCATAGTCTATTCCTTCAATCTCCATCGGAGAATACATATTATCCCTGTAATAGTCGAGATGGCCGCTCTTCTGCCATAACTGGAGCTTTGCTATATGGGGTGTATAAAGGATTTTGTAATCTGCCATATAGTGTTGATTTATCCAGAAATCTTCTATCATCTTTCTTATCATCGCACCGTTTGGGTGCCAGATGATAAGTCCAGCTCCAATCTCTTCGCTGATACTGAACAGGTCAAGCTCCTTTCCAAGCCTCCTGTGGTTTCTCTTCTTAACCTCTTCAAGAAAATTAAGATATTCCTTTAAATCCTTCTCATCTGTAAATGATGTCCCATAAATCCTCTGAAGCATCTTGTTTTTCTCATTACCTCTCCAGTAAGCACCTGC
>JACRGU010000126.1 GCA_016212245.1 Nitrospirota bacterium | reverse complement strand
TTTTCTTGTTTAACAACCAATCTCTTTCTATGAGCGAAAATAGTAGCAATGACATATTGTCCTTCAAGTCTTCTCTTAATGAAATAAGTAGAGCCGTTAACCTCAATTTTACCATGAGAATCAATTTTCCTGATAAAAGAGACTTTTCCTTTTGCGATAGGGAGGCTAAGATGACCATTGGTATCCATGTATTTATCAAGGCTAACTCCCTTTGGCAGGTGTTTAAGGGATTTCCAGAGGCGGTCTCTGAGTATCCCGGGGAATCTTGTGCCATGTTCTTTTTGGGTAAGACTCCTATGTGGTTTCTCATAATGGTAATACCGCAGAAATCGTTCACTGGTTCTTTTAAGAGCAATAAGCGTAGAGCAATTATGTCTTCTAAGCACTCTTTCCTGCCAGAGGGCATTAAAGCTCTCCACAGAGGCATTTCTCCCTGGTTCTCCTTGTGGGATGAATACCAAATGAATTCCCAAAAGCAAATGAAGGCGAATAACCTGAGAAATGCTATAAGGATAACGCCCTCCACCTGTGGCAGCCATCTCATTATCCATCTGAGATATATTGTGAACTCCCATAAATCGCCATGCTTCAACCAGATGTCTGCACAGAGAGATAGTCTGTTTATCAGGGAACTGACTTGTGAAGGCTGTATGGCCTGCAACATCCACCGTATGAAAAGAATAAAATCGGGTGACTCCTTTTGGACCTCTGAGGTGTCGTGGTCCCACAAGGTCTGTCTGATGAAGGTCTCCCATCCTCTTCGCTCTAATGTAAGGATATGGTTGATTATTGCTATTTCTTTTGGTCTTGGTTCTTCCTGTCTTTCCATGACGATAGAGGATTCTTGCAATAGTAGAAATAGATGGAACATTATGAATCTTCCTCTGTTTAAGTTCCCAATTGATGACCTCTGCTCCAATACCAGAAAAGGCAGAACGTTTGCTTTTATGAGCTTCCAATTCTGTCCTGACGGAAAGGATCTTCTTAACCATATGTTCAGGGGTCTTTCTCCGGATTTGTTTTGGGGCACGGCTTTTATCTTTAAGACCTTTAAGCCCTTGCTCTTTAAATCGTTTGAGCCATTTGGAAAGCCATCCTCTGCCCCTTTGAACCAATTGAAGTATTTTGTTGAAACCATATCCTTCTTTATAAAGCTGTATTGCCTTGCAACGTTTTTCATACTCATTTTGTCTCTTCATCGCCTTTCTCTCCTCCCAAAAGTTTTTGGAAGAAGTTTAGGCGATGTTAAAATTAGTTCACGATGTTATTATATTTTTGGAGTTCACGATGTTATTACATAAACCCCTTAAACATAAAAGAAATATGAAACTTTGTCAAATAGGAAAGGCGGATTTTAAAAGGAGATTTTCAGGATTTACAGTGGCCAGCCTGTCAGGCAGGCGACTGTATTGTTTGTTATATTCTCACGACATTTACTGCCTTTAGACCACGGTCACTCTCTACAATATCGAATTGAACCCTCTGTCCTTCTACCAGCGTCTTAAACCCATCACTCTTAATGGATGAATAATGGACAAAGACATCAGGGCCATTATCCTGCTGTATAAAGCCATACCCCTTGGTCTCATTAAACCACTTCACTTTACCTTCAAACGACATACTACTAAAAACCTCCTTCTTCCCTTAAGGAAAAGACAATAAAACCCGAAACACAGGCTGAACTTTTATAACACGCATTATATTTCCTGTCAAGGCAAATCACTTCTTCTTATCTTTTGCTTCTTCCCATAATGCATCCATCTCTTTTAGTGCCATATCAGAGAGTTTTCTGCCCTGATCTGCTGCATTCATCTCGATATAACGGAATCTCGAAATAAATTTACTTATCGTCTTCTTCAGAGCATCTTCAGGGTTAACACCAATAAACCTTGAAATATTCACGAGCATAAAGAATATATCACCGAGTTCATCTTCTATCTCATCTTGTCTTTTTGTTTCAAGTGCTTTTTTAAACTCCTTCAATTCCTCATCGAGCTTCTTTAAAACATCCTCGACCCTTCCCCAATCAAAACCAACCCCCGCTGCCCTATCCTGAAGCCTGTGTGCTCTGAGTAAAGAAGGCAATGTCTCAGGGACCCCTTCAAGTATAGACTCTTGAAGTTTACCCTCATGCCTTTTCTGTTCTTCCCAGTGCACAAAGACCTCATCTGTATTCTTGGAATCTGCCTTTCCAAAGACATGAGGATGCCTTGCAATCATCTTTTTACCAATCCCTTCGATAACATCTGATATCTCAAACTCATCCTTCTCCTTTGCTATCTGACACTGGAAGACTATATGAAACAGGAGGTCTCCAAGCTCCTCCTTTATCTTCTCAGGGTTACCCTTATCAACCGCCTCAATAAGCTCGTATGCCTCTTCAATAATGAATGGCTTGAGTGATTCCCTTGTCTGCTCCTTATCCCAGGGGCAGCCCTTCTTACCCCTGAGTGCCTCCATTATTTTTATTAATTCCTTAAAATCCATTATGCCCTTACTGCTTTTTTCAGAATATAAAAATACAGGGAAAATACGACCAGCAACATTGTTAACACAAAAATTATTTGAGGCGACAATTCGATATAAATAAGCCTTTCAATATAGTGAATAATAAATGAGCCACTGTATGAAAGCGATGAATCATGCCTCTGCCTCAGCCAGACCTCAAGATGCGTAAGTGGACAGTACCAGCTAAATATCTGTATTGTAACTACAAAGCCAAGACCGGCAATATGGAACATCTTTACAACGCTATATCTCCTCCCTATGAAAACACCAAATATCAAAAATAGAATCCATATAAAATGTATAATAACCACAAAATCTGCTGCTAACCTGTAGAACATTCTTGCCGGAACCGCACTATGCGCTTCCCTGTCTATTTACAAACCTTGTCAAATCCACCCCGATAGAGTCTGCTGCTGCTTGCCAGCGTTCACTTACTGGCACATCGAAGATAATCCTGTTATCCATAGGAGCAACCAGCCAGCCGTCCACCGTAAGCTCATACTCGAGCTGTCTTGGAGCCCATCCTGCAAAACCGAGGGCAAAAAGAAATTGTTCTGGCCCTTTATTTTTTGCAATATCAATCAGGATTTCCTTTGTCGTCGTCAGTGCAAGGTTATCATTAATCCTTATCGAGGGATAGCACCTGCCTGCAGGGACATAGAGGATATATCCCTGCCCTGGTTTAACAGGTCCACCATAAAATACAGGGATGTCAATCACACTTCCCTTTATATCCAGACCATCGAGCAATGGGACAAAGCTATTCAATAGTATACGGTTTATAACAAGTCCAAAGGCACCGTCCTTTGTATGGTCACAGATGAGTACAACAGTGCGTTCAAGGTTCAGGTCCTTTAGACCTGGAACAGCTATCAGAAACATACCAGTCAGATTTGTAATATCAACCGACATTCTCCCTTTTCATCCCTCTTTAACCCGAAAAATGCATTTAGAATAATGCAGATGTTGCGAAAAAATTTATTTTTCGATACCTTAGCTACCTTTAACTGATGGTAGTTACATATATTTTTATCCATATAACATTTAAAGATAATATCAATAAAATTATCGAGTTAAATAAATTTTTGAACAATGTCTGCATTATTTGGGTTAATTAACATCTTCTTTTTACATCTCTTGATTGCAAGCCTTGCGAGTTTATCACATCTCTCATTCTCGGCGTAACCATCATGTCCTCTTATCCATTTCCATTCGATGTCGTGAGACCTGGAGAGATTAAGGAGCTTCTCCCAGAGGT
>JACRGU010000128.1 GCA_016212245.1 Nitrospirota bacterium | reverse complement strand
CGTATAATATTTGCCCTTCCCATTGCCCTCGGTTCAATCCTTTTCATCGTAGGCCCTTGATCAACAAATGCCCTCACAATCTTCATCTCTTCAGGATTGACAGCCTTTTTCTGTTCTGCATTCGATATTGCCGACTTAAGCAGTTTTTCAACAAACCTTGCACCCCTGTACGGCATAAACCGTAGAGATAGAAGGGCATCGCCAGCACTTTTGCCTCTTATCAGGTCTATTACCCTTCTTGCCTTCCTCGGCGTAATCCTTGCATATCTTAATATTGCCCTCGACTCCATTGTTAACCTTTTACAGAAGTAGTCTTATGAGAGCCTGAATGACCCTTAAAAATCCTGGTCGGCGCAAATTCACCAAGTTTGTGTCCAACCATATTCTCAGTGATATAAACCGGTATGAATTTTCTGCCGTTATGGACAGCAAATGTATATCCAATAAACTCAGGGACGATGGTAGAACGCCTGGACCATGTTTTTATAAGCTTCTTTTCGCCACTCTCCATCATCTTCCTCACCTTTTCCATCAGCTTCTGGTCAACAAATGGACCTTTTTTTAAGGATCTCGGCAAGTTACTTCCTCCCCAAAGTAAACTCAAAATTCAAAAATAAAAATTCAAAATAAATGAATTCCATAATTTTTAATTTTTCATTTTGCATTTTTAATTTTTCTTCACTTCCTCCTTTTAATAATAAACCTATCGGTCCTCTTATTCTGCCTTGTTTTAACCCCTTCAGGTCTTCCCCACGGTGAGCATGCAGGTCTGCCCCCGGAGCTCTTACCTTCTCCACCCCCGAGGGGATGGTCTATCGGGTTCATAGCTACGCCTCTGACAGACGGTCTTCTCCCCAACCATCTCATCCTTCCTGCCTTCCCTAAACTGATATTTTCATGATCAGGGTTGCTTACCTGCCCAATTGTTGCCATACAAAGAGAAGGTATCAGCCTCACCTCACCTGAAGAAAGCTTAACCTGAACATAATTATCCTCTTTAGCTATTAACTGGGCTGAGGAACCCGCACTCCTTACAAGTTTAGCACCCTGTCCAGGTCTCAACTCAATATTATGTATAAATGTTCCTAATGGAATATCACTCAAAGGCAATACATTCCCTGTCTTTATCTCAGCACCCTTGCCTGAGATAAGCTCATCTCCTACCTGAAGTCCAGCAGGTGATATGATATACCTTCTTTCACCATCTCTGTATTTCAGGAGTGCAATCCTCGCAGACCTGTTCGGGTCGTATTCTATTGTCTCGACCTTTGCAGGTATGCCAGTCTTATCTCTTTTAAAGTCAATCGCCCTGTATGCCCTCCTGTTTCCACCGCCTCTGTGCCATACTGTCACACAGCCATAATTGTTCCTCCCGCCTGTTTTCTTAAGAGGTTTTATCAGTGGTTCATAGGGCCTATCAGCAGTAATTTCACTGGAATCAGAGCCTGTCTGAAATCTTCTGCCAGGTGATGTCGGATTATACTTCTTAATACCCATTATGTGCCCTCAATAAAATCAAGTTTTTCACCCTTTTTAAGGGTGATTAATGCCTTCTTTCTATCAGGTCTTTTACCTATAGACCTTCCATACCGTTTCCATTTACCTTTTGTATTTATTGTCGAGACCTTTTCAACCCTTACCTTAAAGATCTCTTCTACGGCCTTTTTTATCTCAAGTTTATTAGCATCAGGACTTACTTCCACAAGTATCTTGTTCTCTGATTCTTTCAGGTAACTACCCTTCTCGGTAAAAAGGGGCCTTTTGATTACAGTATATAGACTCCTCATTCTACTATCTCCTCACTTCTCACTTTAAACATGGTGGCTGCATCTTTTGTCATAAGGAGTCTGTCGTGAACCACTACATCGTATGAATTAAGGTCTGAAACCTTCATTACCTTTACATTAGGGATATTCCTTACAGAAAGCATAAGAGCCTCATCCTTTCCAGGGATGACTATGAGGGTGCTCTTCCCTTCTAATCCAAGGTTTTTAAGTATCGCAACCATATCTTTTGTTTTAGGCATATTAATTGAAAATCCATCTATGATTGTAATCTCCCCATCTGCCATCTTTGCAGAGAGGGCTGTCTTTAAGGCGAGCCTTCTTACTTTTTTAGGAAGTTTATATGAATAGTCCCTCGGCTCTGGGCCGAAGACTATGCCACCTCCCCTCCATAGAGGAGAACGAATACTTCCTGCCCTTGCCCTTCCTGTATGTTTCTGCCTCCATGGTTTCCTGCCACCTCCACTAACAAGACCTCTCGTCTTTGTTGCATGTGTGCCTTGCCTCTGGTTTGCAAGAAAATTAATTACTGCTTCATGGAGGACGCTCTGTTTAGCCTGGACGCCAAAGATATCATCCGGCAAGTTAATCTTTCCAACAGGGTTGTTATTCCTATCTCTTATTTCACACTCTGGCATATCAATCTTCCTTTTTAATCTCCAGATAAGTACCTTTCGCACCTGGAAGGGCACCTCTTATAAGGAGCAGGTTCTGATCAGGCTTAACACCAACTATCTCAAGATTCTTGACTGTTACTCTTTCTGAGCCCATATGGCCGGGAAGTCCTTTATTCTTCCAGACCCTCGATGGAAACGAACTCGCGCCAATAGAACCTGGTGCCCTGTTGAACATAGAGCCATGGGAACCTGGCCCACCAGCATAATGAAACCTTTTCATTACACCCTGAAATCCCTTACCCTTAGAGATACCTGTAACAGAAACCCTGTCTCCTTTTGCAAATCTTCCCACAGTCACAAGTTCACCGACCTTTAAACCAATCATAGGGAATTCCTTTAATATCCTATAAGGCCTAACTCCTGCCTTTTTGAACATACCTGATAGTGGCCTGTTAAGCCTTTTCTCCTTTCTTACTTCTGAGAAGCCTAACTTAACCGCTTTATATCCATCATTATCGAGGGTTTTAACCTGGATAACACAGCATGGCCCTGCTTCAACAACAGTGACAGGGTATAATCTCCCATCTTCTGTAAATATCTGTGTCATACCGAGTTTTTTCCCGAGAATCCCTATCATAGTTTTATCTCTACATCAACCCCAGCAGCCAATTCCAGCTTCATAAGGGCATCTACTGTCTGAGGAGTTGGGTCGTATATGTCTATAAGTCTCTTGTGTGTCCTGATCTCGAATTGTTCCCTTGACTTCTTGTCTACATGCGGGGATCTGAGAACAGTTATCCTGCTTATCCGTGTTGGTAAAGGCACAGGACCAGCTATTCTCGCTCCAGTCCTCTGTGCGGTCTCCACTATCTCTTTCACAGACTGGTCAAGCACTCTGTGATCATATGCCCTTAATTTTATCCTTATCTTCTGGTTCATCTACTCCATTACCTCAGTAACCACTCCCGCACCTACAGTCCTTCCGCCCTCTCTTATCGCAAACCTTAATTCCTTCTCCATCGCTATCGGCGAGATTAGCTCTACTGTCAGGGTTACATTGTCACCAGGCATCACCATCTCTAACCCCTCAGGTAGCTGCGCTACACCTGTTACATCTGTCGTCCTGAAATAGAATTGGGGCCTGTATCCCTTGAAAAATGGGGTGTGCCTCCCACCCTCTTCCTTCGTTAATACGTATACCTCTGCCTTGAATTTGGTGTGCGGAGTTATGCTGCCTGGCTTCGCTAATACCATACCCCTCTCTACTTCGTCCTTGCCAATGCCTCTTAATAAAACCCCTATGTTGTCTCCTGCCCTGCCTTCATCAAGTAGCTTCCTGAACATCTCTACCCCTGTTGCTACTGTCTTTCGCGTCTCTCCTAACCCCACTATCTCTACTTCGTCTCCTACCTTTATTATCCCCCGCTCTACTCTCCCCGTCACTACTGTCCCACGCCCTGATATCGAAAATACATCCTCTATCGGCATTAAAAATGGCCTGTCTATCGGCCTGTCAGGTGTCGGTATGTAGCTGTCTATCGCATTCAGTAGTTCGTGTATGCACCTGTATTCCTCTGCAGTGGGATCAGTGCTCCCACTTTCCATCGCCTTTAATGCACTGCCCCTTATTACAGGTATCCTGTCCCCAGGAAATTGGTACTTCGTTAGTAGCTCCCTCACCTCAAGCTCTACTAAGTCTAATAGCTCAGGGTCGTCTACCATGTCTACTTTGTTCATGAATACTACTATGTATGGCACTCCTACTTGCCTGGCTAATAATATGTGCTCCCTTGTCTGTGGCATCGGCCCATCTGCTGCACTCACTACAAGTATCGCTCCGTCCATCTGCGCTGCACCTGTTATCATGTTCTTTATGTAGTCTGCATGACCAGGACAGTCTACATGGGCATAATGCCTCTGAGAGGTCTCATACTCTACATGCGCTGTCGCTATCGTTATCCCCCTGGCCCTCTCCTCAGGTGCATTGTCTATAGACCAGAAGTCCCTATACTGTATCTTCGGATTAGTTAGATTTAGCGCCTTTGTTATCCCACTCGTCAGTGTCGTCTTGCCATGGTCTACATGCCCTATCGTCCCTACATTTACATGAGGCTTTACCCTCTCAAATTTTGCCTTCGCCATATAACCTCCTT
>JACRGU010000129.1 GCA_016212245.1 Nitrospirota bacterium | reverse complement strand
TATTCTTACAAACTGTTACCTTAAAATACAATTGAATCTTTCTCATATACTCATTGATAAAGTGGAATCATAATCCTGAAGGTTGTAGAATCAGCATCAGTAAAGACTTCAAGATTCCCCTGCATGGTCTGGATAAAGCGGTAGATAATATTGAGACCCCGACCTTTAACCTCACCCTTTCTGATCTGTTCGATATTCTCTTCCGGTATCCTTCCAGTATTAAGGATCTCGAAGCATGCCAGCTCTCCCATTTGGTAGCTCTTTATGGACAACCCTCCTCCTTCTTCAGGTATAGCCCTTGTAGCATTATTAAGGAGGTTGTCAAGAACCCGCTCGAATGCAAATGGAGAGCAGCAGATTAACAACCCGGTTTGTAGCTTATCCTGTACAAGTTTGATATTAGTCCTTTTCTGTTCCTTGATAGCCTCTTCATTAATCCTGAAACGACTTTTAAGAACCTCTGTAAGGTCAATGACCCGTTCACGGCCCTCGATACCAGGATAAATAGCCATTTCCTGCATTCTAATGGTCTCATTAACAACGATATCCAGATATTCAGCTATCTTATCCTTTACGCCCTCGATATTTTCTGTTTCGAGAAGTCTTTTTGCCCTTTTGGCAAAGCCTGCAATGGCAATAGCAGGATTCTTAAAGTCATGCAAAACATCATCCAGTTTCTCAATCCTGAGTGCCTTCATAATCTCTTTTCCCAGAAAGCTTAGTAGTTCGATCTCCTGTTCTGTGAAATACTGGCGGCGGTCCGTGGCATAAAAAACCAGAAAATAATTAATCTTATCCCTGGCCCTGAGCGGAATCAACAATACAGAATGGACATTATGCTTAGATGCAAATCTTTTCAGTTCTTCAGACGACAGACGACTATTTGAAGGGTCCTTAATCAAAATATAGGATGAATTAATCCTCTCATATTCATAATCACCACGTTTTTCTGTAACATTGATTAGTGCATCAAAATAGGCGTGATCTTTTATTGTAAATGTATGCCCTATCTCGCGGCCTTCCTGCCCTACAGGATATTCCATCTCAAGTTGAACATGCCGCCTGTCTGGTGTAACAGAGAATAGTGAACAACTCTGTATCTGTATGATATCCGCCAGTTCTGGAATCATCAGCCTGAAGACATCTTTCATCTTGATTCCTTCCCGATGGCTGAGTTTTACAAAGATCTTCTCAACAATCTTCTCTTTCTGGAGATTAAGTTTTTGGAGGTCCAGAATGCGCTTTTTTGCCAGAACATAGCTGATCCTTCTGGCCATTAACTCCGCGTTTGTTACCTCGAGGGGATCAAATTCCCTGTCTATCTCTTTGAAATAGATCTGGATAGTGCCAAGAATATCCGGTTCATTCTTAAGGAATCCCGGAATATTTATTGGTACTGCCATAAGAGAGTTAAACCCATACTCTTTGACTATATCCTTATTCATGTAATCTGGTTCTGACAGGATATTCGGCACAAGATAACTTTTACCGCTCTTTATAACCTTCCCTGCTACTGACTTCTCAACAGGAATACTTCTCAATCTGTCAGTCTCTGAATATTGATACGAGCCGAAGGCAACGAGTCTGTCTGTCTCGGGATCGAAAATGCGGATGGAAGCTGCCTCTGCATGTAGAAACTCGACGATCTTCTTTGCAGCAGTCTCCAGTATCTCTTTCCACTCAAGGGTTGGACTGATCCCTATCACCTCTTCTACCATCCTGACTATCTCCTCTATATGTGCTGAAAGACAGTACTTTCTGAGGTATCCTGCGAGCTCATTGATTTCCTGCTCGGACAGATTATATTTAGCGAGGGTTGGACTGGACCTTAGATGTTTTACTAATATTTCATGCATGGCATTTTTATAATCTTTTTAAAATTTCAGGAATGTCTTTATGTAAATATATCAGAGAATAAGGTCTTCTTCAACTTTAATTGGCAGGTTAGCCACTTAATGACTATGTTTTCCCGTGGGCTTCGCGCCCTGACTTTCTGATAGGTGGATGTGGAAGCTCTATCAGCTCGACATTGCCTGTTGTAAGACTGTATTCACCTGCAACAATCTTTAACTCGCCATTGTGTACAAGGTGGTATATAATCTTGCTCTTCTTCACTATCTCTCGGCATGTATTCTTTACATTTTCTTTTATGGCTGTCTGAAGGATTTCGTCCTCTGTTCCGCCCTTTTCTTTTGCCTTCTTAGCAGCAGGCGTAATCTTTTTGACTATTGCACCGATATTCCCCTCAGGTTTTCCTTTTGCCTCGAGTGTTGCAGCAACAGCACCACATTTCTCATGCCCGAGAACAATCAGCAGAGGAGCATGAAGGTGTTCTGCTGCATACTCAATGCTTCCGATTGCTATAGGGTCAATAACATTACCTGCAACCCTGATGACAAATATCTCACCGAGACCCTGGTCAAAAAGCAGTTCAGGAGACACCCTTGAGTCAGAACAGGTCACTACAATAGCAAATGGTTTCTGTCCCTTAGCTAATTCCTTCCTCTTTGCATCGCTCAGGTCTTTCTGAGATAGATTGCCTGATACAAAGCGTTTGTTACCGTCCATAAGTTTCTGTAGCGCCTCTTCGCCTTTCTCACCCCCTGCAAAGACAAAACCTGCAAAGATTGCAATTACGAATAAAGCCATAAGAATTCTAAGATGTTTCATGGACTTTCTCATCCTTTCGATTATGCTATTACTACCTAACACTGGGTAGACATTAAAATCACATTTGGATATTATGCGGCTTTAGCCTTCTTCTTTTCTGCAGCCAGAGCAAAGACCTCAGCCGCATTGAATGTGCCGTCTATTGACTGGGTAGGACACCTTGCTGTGCAGATACCACAGCCAATACACTTAGCCTGATCAATTGTGTGCATCTTCTTGTGTTCGCCTGAGGCTGCATCCACAGGGCATACCTTCACGCATATCAGGCATCCAATGCAGTTGTCAAGCACAAATGCCTTTGGTCTCTTTGGTATGAAATCAACAACTGATTTTGTCGGGCACTTTGTTGTACAGAGACCGCACACCCTGCATCTATCAACACCCACTGCTGCAAAGTTATTGGTTACAGAAGCTGCATCAAACGGACATGCCTTCACACAGATACCACAGCCAATACAGCCTACCTGACAATTCTTCTTTGTCTCAGCACCTTTATCCTTTGAATGGCATGCAACAAGAACAGCCTTTGATGCAGGAAGAACCTCGATCACCTTCTTAGGACATGCCTGTTCGCACTTTCTGCACGCTGTGCATTTTGTTATGTCTATAACGGGTAGATAGTCTTCGCTCATGGTTATTGCTCCGAAGGGACATACCCTTTCACATGTTTCATAACCAAGACAACCATAAATACAAGATTTGTCACCACCACCTGCAAGAACCGCTGCCCTGCAGTCTACAATACCCTCGTATTTAAATCTCCTGACTGATTTGCTAAAGCTACCCTGGCACATAATCCTCGCAAATTTGGGCTCTACTGCCTCTGCTTTCTTACCTGTGATCACTGCAACTGCCTCAGCAGTCCTTGAGCCACCAGGTGTGCAGAGATTTGGAGGAACCTCTGGCTTACTGACTACGGCCTCTGCATACTGTTCACAGCCTGCATAGCCACATGCACCACAGTGTGCGTGTGCAAGGAGGTCTTTAACCTGCTCTACCCTCGGGTCAATCTGAACAGCAAATCTCTTTGCTGTAAGGGCAAGTCCAAGGCCAAAGATAGCACTCACGCCCAGTAAGAATACTACAGTGAATTTCAGGGCTGAAATTAGATCAACAGATTCCCTCGCCTCTATCTCTGCACTAATTCCAGCATATGTAATTGTGAATAGTGTCAGTGTCAGTGTGAGTGTCAGTAATCCTGTCTTTTTTAACATTGAACCAGTAAATATCATTACTTACTCCTTCTTCAGTGTCAGTTATCAGTGTCAGTCTCAGTCGTCACTGTTCACTGACACTATTCACTTAATTTAATGTGTTATCAACCCTGCAAAGCCTGTAAATGCAAGTCCTATAAGTCCTGCTGTTATAAATGCTATTGGAAATCCTTGGAATGGCTTTGGCACATTTGCGAGCTCCAGTTTCTCACGGATGCTTGCCATTATTATGAGTGCGAGGGCAAACCCGGATCCAGCACCGATGCCAAAGGCAAGGCTCTCAATAAAATTATATCCTTCTGCCACATTTGCGAGAGGCACAGCAAGGATTATACAGTTTGTAGCAATAAGCGCAAGGTAGATGCCAAGCTTATAGTAAAGCCCTGGAGAGACCTTTCTCATTATTGTATCAGCAGACTGGACAAATGCAGCAACGATACCGATAAAGATAACAATCTTGAGGAAGGTAATATCCAGTGGAATCATTATGTATCTGTAGACGACCCAGCATAATGCTGCACTTATGACCATTACAGAACAGAATGTTATACTCATGCCAATAGCAGTCTCCATCTTCTTAGAGACACCGAAGAAGATACAGAGTCCAAGAAACCATGTAAAGACAAAGTTGTTTACGAGTGATGCTGCTATTATTAATTCAAGAACCTTACCAAAATCCATAGCCTTCCTCCTTAATGGTGTGGCTTAGCCTTTCCCCTCAGTTCCATCCAGTTAAAGAACGCCATGAGTATACCCACGGTGAAGAATCCACCAGCAGGCAGTATAAATATCAACACAGGTTTTGTCTCTACAATCGCCTGCCCCCACACTGCACCTGCTCCAATAAGCTCCCTGAAAAAGCTTATGATAACGAGGGCAATCATGAATCCAATACCCATTCCCATTGCATCCATAAAGGAATGCATGACCGTGTTTTTGGCTGCAAATGCCTCAGACCTCGCAAGCAGGGATGCAAATGCAACAATGAGCTGTAGATAGAGACCTATCTCTCCGTATATATCCCTCACAAATGCAGCCATAATTAAGTTTATGACAGTAACCCAGACCGAGATGATTAACATAAATATGGGTATCCTTATCCTCGGATGGATAAATTTCTTAAAGACAGAAACTGTTACCTCGACCATTACATGGACGAACCAGACAGCAATACCCATCAGGAGGCCATTTTTTATATTATTGGTAACAGCTATAGAAGGGCACAGACTTATTGCCAGCTTGAATATTATGTTCTCTTGAAAAATACCATTCCTGAATATCTCCCAGTTACTGAGTTCCTGTTTCATCCTTTACCCCCGACTCTTTCCATTAATAGTTTGACCCCATTCTTTACAGCGTCCTCGGTAACTGCACGGCTTGAAATGGTCGCACCAGTGATTGCCTGGATGTCCTCCTTTGTCTCTACCTTTACCAATTTAATATGTTCAAGGGTCTTCCCTTTGAATTGTTTCTTGAAAGGCTCCTTTAATATCTCATCACCCAAGCCGGGTGTCTCTCCATGCTTGAGGATCTCTATCTTTTGAACTATGAAGTTTTTATCAACTGCGGTCAGTACCTTGATATAACTTGAATATCCCTTGCCATACGATTCCACTACATACCCTATCTCCTCATCACCCTTTTTCGCAACATAATATCCTGCCTTCTTTTTATGCGACTCCCATGTCCCTAATTCCTCAATCACCTCTGCCTCTGGCATCATCTTCTTGAGGGCTGCCTCTTTGTCTTTCTTATCCCCCATGAACATTATGGGTGATGTCTTTGCATAGACTCCGGTAAGTATTACCCCTCCAATGATATATATTATCACTAGGGTTAATGTTATCTTAATGAGGTCTTTTGCTGTCATTTCTTTTTCTCCTTTACTGTTCCAAAGACCTTGGATTTTACATTTCTGTCTATCAATGGTGTAAAACAGTTCATAAGGAGTATCGCAAACATAACACCCTCAGGATAGCCGCCCTTCAACCTTATAAGCATTGTGATGGCACCACAACCAATGCCAAATATTATCTGACCTTTTCTTACAGAAGGACATGTAACATAGTCTGTTGCCATAAAGAATGCACCGAGTATAAGACCACCACTAAGTAAGTGCAATATCGGGTCACCTGTGAATAGCCCTGTGCCTTTGCCACCGAAGACCCATGCAATAAGTGCAGCTGTTCCTAAGAATGATACAGGTATATGCCATGTTATATATCCTCTGTAAAGGAGGAATGCCGCACCGATTAATAATGCTATTATTGATGTCTCACCGAGTGAACCTGCCCTATGGCCAATCAAAAGCTGGCTATAAATGTTAATCTTATCTCC
>JACRGU010000121.1 GCA_016212245.1 Nitrospirota bacterium | reverse complement strand
TTTAGTTAACACCGGATAGGATAGAGACAGCCTCTTCGGCCTCGACAAATACAGGCGTATCACCTTCGAGTATTACTTTTATTCTGTTCACACCTTTAAACCTTCCCTTCAGGATTTCTTCGGAGAGGGGGTCTTCGATAGCCTTCTGCACAGCCCTTCTCATTGGCCTCGCACCATGAGCTGGCTGATAGTAATGCTCTATAATCCACTCCTTGACTTCCTGAGATACCTCGATAGCGAGGTCCTGTTCTAAAAGTAGTTTGTTCGTCTCCTCCACAAGCAGGTCAATGATGGAAAGTAGATGTTCTTTTTCGAGAGGGTGAAATACGACTACTTCATCAACACGGTTCAGGAACTCTGGATTAAATGTCTTTTTAAGTTCATTGAGGACATTTTCCTTTATTTTTTCGTATAGGTCTTCTGATGTTCCCCGTTGGAAACCGAGAGGTGTAGCCTTCTCGATTACCCTTGCACCTAAATTTGAGGTCATTATGATTACAGTGTTTTTAAAGTCAACCTTTCTCCCAAAGCTGTCTGTAAGTACTCCCTCATCCAGAACCTGAAGGAGTATATTGAAGACATCAGGGTGTGCCTTCTCTATCTCATCAAATAGTACTACGGCGTATGGCCTCTTCCTTATCTTTTCTGTTAGTTGTCCTCCTTCTTCGTAGCCAACATAACCAGGTGGAGCACCTGTAAGTCTGGAGACATTAAACCTCTCCATGTATTCTGACATATCTATCTTGACTAATGCATTTTCATCATTAAACATAAACTCTGCAAGGGCCTTTGCAAGCTCTGTTTTACCAACGCCTGTAGGGCCGAGGAAGAAGAATGAACCAATAGGTTTTTTGCCAGATTTGAGCCCTGCCCTTGACCTTCTTATTGCCTTTGAGACTGCCTTTATTGCCTCATCCTGGCTTATAATCCGCCTGTGTAGTCCTTCCTCCATCTTTATCAGCTTTTCTGATTCCTTTTCTTCGAGTTTAAATAAGGGTATGCCGGTCATCTTAGAAACCGTGTATGCAACATCCTCTTCCCTAACAACAGGGATCTCCTTATTTAGGTTATCCCTCCATTGTTTATGTACCTGCTCATATATCCGTCTGAGTCTGTCTTCTTCTCCTCGAACAGAAGAGGCCTTTTCAAGGTCGTGAAGCTTTACATAGAGGTTCTTTTCTCTGGAGAGTCTGTTTATATCACTTTCGAGTTCTTTCAGCTCAGGAGGAGGGGTATATTTTTTAAGTTTAATTCTTGAACCTGTCTCATCTATTACGTCTATTGCCTTGTCAGGCAGGTATCTGTCAGAGATATACCTGTCAGATAACTTTACCGCAGCCTCTATTGCATCATCACTTATTTTTACCTTGTGATGGGCCTCGTACCTCGATTTAAGTCCTTTCAGAATATCTATTGTTGCATTCACGCTCGGCGGCTGGACATTGATTGGCTGAAATCTCCTTTCAAGGGCTCCATTTTTCTCTATATATTTTCTGTATTCGTCAGGTGTGGTTGCACCAATGCACTGTATTTCCCCTCGAGAGAGTGCAGGTTTAAGCATGCTCGATGCATCTACAGAGCCTTCTGCAGCACCTGCACCTATAAGGGTATGCAGTTCGTCAATAAAGATTATAACATTGTCTGATTGGACAATTTCCTTCATGACTATCTTAAGCCTTTCTTCAAACTGTCCCCTGTATTTTGTCCCTGCAATCAGTGCTCCAAGGTCAAGAGAGACAATGCGTTTACCTAATAGGCCCTCAGGGACATTACCAGAGACAATCTTTTGTGCAAGCCCCTCAACTATTGCAGTCTTTCCAACGCCCGGCGCACCTATAATTGCCGGATTGTTTTTAATCCTCCTGCCGAGTATCTGAAGAACCCTCTCTATCTCATCTTCTCTGCCTATCACAGGGTCGAGTTTTCCTTCCCTTGCCATCTGTGTCAGATCTCTTCCAAACTCATCGAGGGCAGGGGTCGTACTTCTTCTTTCTCTTATATGGGTATGCGTCCTGAGGGAGAGGTTTATAGTGAGCTGTCTTGCGCCTAAGAGGTTTGCGCCAAAGTTACGCAATATCTTGCCAGCAATGCCCTCATCTTCCCTTATAAGTCCGAGCAGCATGTGTTCACTGCCTATATAATTATGACCGAGCAGCCTTGCCTCTTCAACAGAGAACTCAAGAACTTTTTTTGCCCTCGGTGTAAAAGGTATATCACCAAAGGTCAGGATATTCGACCCTGAAGGCAGATTCCTCTCTATCTCCATACGGATTTCTTCTGTGGTGAGTCCCATCTTCCTTAGTATTACTACAGACAGGCCGTCTTCTTCTCTTAAAATTGCGAGTAAAAGATGCTCGGTGCCAAGATAATCATTCTGCCGTTTTTCAGCTTCTTCCTTGGCGTAGATGATTACTTTTCTTCCCCGTTCTGTAAACTTCTCAAACATTTTATCTCCTGCCTCTAAACAAATAATACTTTTTTATGACACGAAAGTCAATATTGATAGTTAATCTCAATTGCAGAGAAAAAGTATGGTATTTCGTAAGATGCTGACTCAGGCGAGTCTGAACCATGCACAATATTGTGCTCGATATCCGATGCAAAATCAGCCCTGATCGTACCGGGTGCAGCATCCTTTGGGTTTGTTGCTCCCATAATCTCTCTAACCTTAGCGATTGCATCTTCCCCTTCGACTACCATAACCACAATCGGTCCCTCTGACATAAAGCTGGTAAGACTTTCATAGAAAGGTCTCTCCTTATGCACAATATAAAATCCTCTTGCCTCATCTCTGGATATCCTGAGCATCTTGAGTGCTGCAATCCTTAGTCCTTTTTGTTCAAATCTCCTTATGACTTCACCGATTAGATTTTTCTTGACACCGTCAGGTTTAACTATTGATAGTGTTCTCTCCACTTCTCCTACACATATATTTAATACCACTTTTTCAGTTATCATTTAGTTGTCATTCCGTGCTTGACACGGAATCCAGGGTTTCCCGTGAAAACGGGAACCTATTTTCCTTATAGCTCCCTGCTTTCGCAGGGACGGCGTCTGGATTCCCGCTTTCGCGGGAATGACAATACGACATCAGCATTGGTTCTACGAAAATTGTATCTTTATTCTATATCGATAGTTTCTCTATTAGTTTTCTAACAGATGCACACGATTTCCTGAATTGTGCCTTTTCTTCCTTTGTAAGTTTTACCTCTATAATCTTTTCAACACCTTCTTTCCC
>JACRGU010000016.1 GCA_016212245.1 Nitrospirota bacterium | reverse complement strand
CGGCAATACACTCAGATATGATGAGGATCTGATTATCCCTGATAAAGGTCTCTCATTATCAAAAGGTGCAGTTGAACCATGGAATAAGCCTGCATACAGATGGTGGAAGAAACAGCTTATTGAGAATGCAAAGAAAGAGGGAATAGATGTCAACAATCCGTATGCTGAATTTTCTGAGAAAGAAAAAGAGATGTTGTTTAAAGGTTGTAGCAGTTTTTATGGAATTAATGACTTCTTTGAGGAGATGGAAGGCAGGAGGTATAAGCTTCATGTCAGGGTCTTTCTAAGTCGCTACAGGAGGGCTGTCACATGTCCCCAGTGTAAAGGTAAAAGGCTGAGAAAAGAGGCACTCACATATAAGCTCTCAGGGCTTGATATTGCAGAGTTATGCGATATGCCGATATCAGATATAATCAAATTTTTCCAGAATATGGATATCTCCCCTTTTCAGAGGGACATAGCAAAGGAACTCTTAAGACAGATTAATCTGAAGCTCCAGTTCCTTCACAGGGTTGGCCTTGATTACCTGAGTATGAATCGCCAGGGCAGAACCCTTTCGGGAGGTGAGTATCAGAGGGTAAACCTTTCAAACCAGCTTGCATCAAGTCTTACAGGTTCTCTCTATGTGCTGGATGAGCCGACGGTCGGGCTCCATGTAAGAGACACTGAAAGGGTTGTAGCCTTAATGGCCGAACTGTCTCATCTTGGGAATACTATCCTTGTTGTGGAACACGACAGGGGGATCATAACCTCTGCTGACTGGATAGTTGAGTTAGGTCCTGATGGCGGGCACCGTGGAGGTGAGGTTGTATTCTCAGGCCCGAAGGATGAGTTTCTTAAGGCTGATACACTCACCGCAAGGTATATAAGAGACGGAGACAAGTTACAGGTTGAAAGACACCCTCTCCCTACCCCTCCCCCCTCGAGGGGGAGGGCAGGGGTGGGGGGGAGACTCCGAACTCCGAACTCTCAACTAATATTGTATGGTGCTTCAGGTAATAACCTGAAATCGGTTGACTTTAAAATTCCCCTGCAGACACTAACAACAGTCACTGGTGTCTCCGGTTCAGGCAAGAGCAGTCTTGTTGTAGAAACCCTTTACAGGGCATTAGCTAAAGAGTTTAAAGTCACTCATGAATTTCCTCTGCCATATAAAAAGATTGACGGTGCACTGTATCTAAAAGGTGTTAAGCTTATAGACCAGACATCAATAGGCCGGAGTCCTCGCTCAAATCCAGTCACATATCTGAAGGTCTTTGATTCTATAAGAAGACTCTTTTCAGAGCAGCCTGAGGCAAAGACCTATGGATATGGACCAGGGTTTTTCTCCTTCAACATCCATGGTGGCAGGTGTGAGACCTGCAAGGGTGAGGGATACCAGAAGATGGAGATGTATTTCTTTGAAGACCTTTACATAACATGTGAGGAATGCGGTGGAAATAGATATAAGCCTGAGGCACTTCGTGTTTTATACAGAGGAAGGAATATCGCTGACGTGCTTGATATGACTGTTGATGAGGCAATAGAATTTTTCCATGATTTTACACAGATTAAAACAAAACTCCATCTGATGAAAGATGTTGGTCTCGGTTACCTGAGGCTTGGACAACCTGCAACTACTCTCTCCGGGGGTGAGGCACAGAGGCTGAAGATCTGTGCTGAGATGAAGGATGTAAGGGGGAGAGAGTCGGGCATCCTATACATCCTCGATGAACCGACAGTCGGCCTTCATTTCAGAGATATAAAGGCCCTTCTTGATGTGCTCCAGAGGCTCGTTGATGCTGGCAATACAGTACTCGTGATTGAACATAATCTTGATATAATAAGGGCGTCTGACTGGATTGTGGATTTAGGGCTCGAAGGTGGAGATGAAGGAGGAAGGATAATTTTCGAGGGGACCCCTGATGATATCGTCAGATCTGCGGATTCATATACTGGAAGATACCTGAAGGACTATATAAGCACATGGGCACAGAGCACATAGCACAGATCATAGAACAAAAGACAAATGCTATTTTTCTTTGCTATTTGCTCTTTGCTATTTGCTCTTTGCTTTTGCTCGGATGCGAAAAGAAGATGAGCTCCAACCAGGACATATCCAGAGAGGGCGTATCCCTCGAGCCAGCCTATGGAGATACCATAATAGAGGGTTCTATCGGAGAGCCGAGTATACTAATTCCAATGCTTGCTGGAGATAGTTCATCCCATGAAGTTGCTGGGCTTGTATTTAACAGTCTTGTGAAATATGACACTGACCTGAGTGTCATCGGTGACATGGCTGAGTCATGGGATATATCAAAAGATGGTCTTGTCATTACCTTTCACCTGCGAAAAGGGGTAAGGTGGACTGATGGCGTTGAGTTTACAGTAGATGACGTCATGTTCGGATACAAGACAATAATAGACCCGAAGACCCCCACTGCATATAAAGAGGATTACCTGCAGGTAAAAAAGGCTGAGGTGCTGGACAGATATACATTCAGGGTGACATACGAGAAACCATTTGCACCTGCCCTTACAACCTGGGGAAATCTGACGGTCCTTCCGAAACACCTTATGGAAGGTAAGGATATAACCAAAAGCGAGCTTGGAAGAAGTCCGATAGGCATGGGGCCATATAAGTTCGTGAAATGGACTCCAGGTCAGGAGGTTGTTCTGGAGTCTAATAAGGATTACTTCGAGGGTAGGCCATACATAGACCGCTATGTTTACCGCATCATACCGGATTCAGCAACAATGTTCCTCGAACTTCAGGCAGGCGGTGTTGACTGGATGGGGCTGACACCAGTTCAGTATATAAAACAGACAGATACACCATTGTTCAAAAGAAATTTTCAAAAGTTCAGATATCCTGTCTTTGCTTATACATATATGGGTTTCAATCTGAAACACCTGTTGTTTAAAGACAAAGTAGTAAGGCAGGCAATCGCATATGCAATTGATAAGAGAGAGATTATTGATGTAGTGTTATTCGGTCTGGGGAATCCTGGTACAGGTCCATATGTGCCCAACACATGGCCATACAACCCTGATGTTAAAAAGTACGAATATAATCCTGAGAAGGCAAAGATAATGCTTGCAGAGGCAGGCTGGAAAGATACGGATGGGGACGGCATCCTGGATAGGGAAGGAAGGCCGTTTGAATTTACCATACTCACAAATATGGGGAACCAGCTCAGGTTAAAGACAGCTACCATTATCCAGTGGAGGCTTAGCATGGTAGGAATAAAGGTGAATATCAGGTCCCTCGAGTGGAGTACTTTTATCAATGAGTTTATAGATAAGAGGCGCTTTGAGGCTGTTATACTCGGCTGGGGTATAGGGCTGGATCCTGACCAGTATGATATCTGGCATTCGAGCAAGACAGGGAGAAAGGAATTTAATTTTATAGGCTATAGTAACCCTGCGGTTGATACACTGCTCGAAAAAGGGCGGAGGACATTTAACATAGAGGAAAGGAAAAAGGCGTATTTCAAGATTCAGGAGATACTTGCTGATGAGTTGCCGTATATCTTTCTTTATGTGCCTGATGCCCTGCCGATATTGCATGCACGGTTTAAGAATGTAAAACCAACACCCATAGGCATAAGCTATAATCTACCTAAATGGTATGTGCCGAAGGCGATGCAGAAAAACACCTTAATCCCGTAAATCCATGTTCAACTATCTGATAAAAAAGGTCTTTGAGATGGTCCTCACACTGCTTGGGATCACAATAATATCATTCTTTATCCTTCATCTTGCACCGGGAAAACCTACAGATGTCTTGACCGAGATGAACCCGAAGATTACACCAGAGGCAAGGGAGAGACTCGAAAAATACTATGGTCTGGACAAACCCATTCTCATCCAGTACGGTCTATGGTTGAAGAGGGTTGTAAAATTAGACTTTGGTGATTCTTTTTCTACTGACAGAAGACCTGTCTGGGACAAGATGAAGGAACGCCTTCCTGTAACAATCATGATAAATGTGCTTGAACTTATTATAATCCTGCTTATCGCTATCCCCCTGGGCATTTATTCAGCTATTTACCCGTATTCCACTGCGGATAAGATCAGCACTGTCGTCGTGTTTATAGGATTTGCTATGCCGTCATTCTGGTTTGCATTACTCCTGATGATTCTGTTTGGAGTATATCTCGGATGGTTCCCAATCTCTGGACTAAAATCATTAAATTTTGAAGGCCTTACTCTAACCGGAAAGGTATGCGACCTTTCAAGGCATCTTGCATTGCCTGTATTCATAGGTGCCTTTTCAGGTCTTGCCGGCATGTCAAGATACATGAGGTCAAGCATGCTGGAGGTCATAAGACAAGACTATATTAAAACGGCAAAGGCTAAAGGACTGGATGAAAGAAGGGTAATATTCAGACATGCCGTTAAGAATGCCATACTGCCAATCATCACATTGTTAGGGCTTTCGGTCCCTGGTCTTATCGGTGGCAGTGTTATTGTAGAACAGGTTTTTTCGATACCTGGCATGGGACAGCTTTTGTGGTTTTCAGTTATGACCAGGGATTATCCGCTGGTAATGGGCATCCTGACTATCGGTGCAATCCTGACATTACTGGGCAATATGCTGGCAGACATAGGGTATGCATTAGCAGATCCGAGGATAAGGGTTAAAGGATGAAAAATGTGATAGTAAAGAACAGGCTTGCATTGCTTGGTGGAACCATTGTCATTATCCTTTTCCT
>JACRGU010000120.1 GCA_016212245.1 Nitrospirota bacterium | reverse complement strand
TCCACCTCAGCACTTACAATAACCTCCTCGTAAGGATTCAATGTGCCGATTGTCTCAATAAATGGTCTGAGGGCTCTTTTTTCAACAGGTTGAACCTGGACATTGATAGCTCTCTCCTCGATTCTCTTTACTTCCTTTTTCTTGCAACTAACTACAAACAGTAAACAGTAAACAGTAAACAGTAAACAGTAAACTATAATTATCGAAGACTTCTTATTCATTTTATTCATTTTTCGATTTCTCCTATAAATTTATCCTGACTCCTGACTTTCGACTCCCCGGCCTCGCTCTGCGAAGCGGGGCAGGCTTGACTGATGACTGTTTTTAGCAATGTTCCCGTCGCCCGTTTCAATCTCAAAATAGACAACTGATAATTGTATTTTGCATCTGCTAATTGTCTTTGTGCAGTAACAAGCAAAGTATTTGCATCCATCACATCTATGCTATTTGCAAGACCAAATTCAAACTGTTTTGAGATGGCGTTATAGTTGTCTCTGGCAAATGTAAGTTGATCCTCGAGGGATTTTAAGATTCCTGCCTGCGTCTTCAAATCAAGATAAGCATTTTCGACCTCAATACTGATAGTCTTCTTTAAATCCTCAAAAACAAGCTCAGCCTGCTTCTGTCTTGCCTCCGCCTCTCTTACCTCTGCCCTTCTCAATCCTCCTTCAAAGAAAGGAAAATTTAATTTAATACCTCCGTATATGCTTTCTTTATTGAGAAAAGGCGAAGCTGGATCCTCATCCTTTTTCGAATAGACACCTTCTATTGAAAGTGTTGGCCAGTATGCACCCCTAATAAATTTCACCTGGTCTTCTGTAATTCTTTTCTGAAACTCGATGCTTTTTAACTCAGCCCTTTCCGATAAGGCTGTTTGCTTAAGAGACTCGATTGATTCTATTCCTTTACTGTCCACTGTATACTGACTACTGTCTACTGATTCTTTAACATCATAATCCCCATTAATTCCCACAACCCTTGCAAGGACGGCTCTTGCAAGAATTAAATTATTTTCTACCCTTACCAATTCTGATTCTGCTCCTGATAACTCTGCCTCTGCCCTGAGGAGGGTAGTCTTTGTTACTTCACCAATCTTAAGCCTTATTGCTGCTGCATCCCTGTGTTTTTTGAGTCTTTCAACATTTGCCTTTGCTATTTCAACGGCCTTCTTTGCACGAAGGACATCATAATAGGTAATGGAAATGTTGAGTAAATAGGTCTCTTTTACTGCATTAAGGTCATATCTACCTTTCTCAATATTTTCTTTTGCGATAGTAAAGGCTGTAAGTTCCTTTCCGCTTAGAGACAGCGACTGATCAAGCCTCAAACCCCATGATGTAGACCAATCAGGTTGAATAGGCCATCCTGAACCTGATATTTTACTTTCGCTATATCTTGTATAGTTTCCAAAGGCAGATAGTCGAGGAAGTAGCACTGAAAGTGCCTTATCCTTCCCCCTTTCTGCAATATAAAGGTCTTCCTCTGATAGTCTTATCCTTTCAGCCCGTTCAAGGGCAATCCTGTAAAGGTCATTGAGAGAGTACTCTTCTTGAGCCAAGGTATTGGAAAAGGAGGTCAATATAAAAAAAATGATTAATGTAATCTTATTTATTTTTATCTGCATTCTACACCTCCACCACGCATTATTGAAGATTCCCTGCAGCTTGCTGCAGGGAATCTTAATGCAAGGAGTTATTATTTTTATATTCGCTCGCTTGACCCCGCAGCAAGCTGCGGGGAATACGCTCGCTATCCATTTATCTCTTCAAGGTTCCATGTACAAATATATCCACAAATTCCTCTATTATTTTTTCAATCTCTTTCTTCGAGATATCATGCCCTTTCACAATCTCCTCTGCCTTGAAATAGGAAAAGATCATTCCGAGAAATGCCCTTGCAGCTATTTCAGGAGAAAACCTCCTGAGCACCCTTCTCTTCTGTAGAGACATGAGGTAGCCTGCGAGGGTCTTTATGAGTCCATTTATGAAACTATTATGGAGTTCTCTGATCTTCTCAGGGTAGAGGTTTATCTCAGAAAGCATAATCCTGATCAGGGATTTCCTTTCTTTCAGTGTCTCAAGAAACCTTATACCCACAACTCTGAGCGCCTTGTCATAGGAAAGTCCACCTAATTCTGGCAGAAGTTTTCTGAGCTTGGGCAGGAATGTATATCTATTGAGAACCTCTTCAAAGAGCCTCTCTTTTGAGCCAAAGTGCCTGAATAGGGTGAGTTCTGTAACACCTGCCTCCTGGGCTATCTCTCTTGTCGTAGCACCAAGATAGCCTTTTTTAGAGATCAGTTTCAAGGTTGCCTCCAAGAGCTTTTCTTCGGTATGGGATTTACTTATCATTGTAAGTAATTACTTACTATATCTATAGGTAAAAAGTCAAGGAAAAAATTAATGATGACCTGCAGAGTTCCCAGCTCTCAGAATTTACAAGCGGTTCAGAACTTATTTGATCCTAACAATCTTATTCTTTGAATTGAGGAGGACTATCTTTGGCTTGAATCCCTTTATTTTATTATCTTCAACATAGCTATAACAGAAGATAATGACCTTATCTCCCACAACACCTTTCCTTGCAGTAGGGCCATTAAGGCGGATTTGACCTGAATCTTTTTTGCCTGGTATCACATAAGTCTCAAATCGTTCTCCGTTATTGAGATTGCTTACCATTACCTGTTCATAAGGAAGAATTCCAGCCTTTTCCATTATCTCTTCATCTATTGTGATGCTACCCTCATATGACAGATTAGACTCTGTTACCGTTGCCATATGTATCTTTGCCCTGAGTATGCACCTTAACATATTGCCTCCGGCAAAGTTATAAGTGAAAAGTTAAGAGTGAAAAGTGAAAACCTTTCAGAAATCAATCCCTTAACCCTTATTTTTATAACTTTTAACTTTTAACTTACAACTTTTAACTTTCATTACTCTATAATCTTCGGTACCCTGTAAAATTTATCTGTATGGTCAGGGGCATTCATCAGGGCATCCTCCCTCGGAATTGAATGCCTCAGTGTATCATCCCGCATTACATCGCTTAATGACAGGACATGGGATGTTGGTTCAATATCCCTTGTATCAAGCTCATTCAGTTTTTCCATATAATCGAGAATACTGCTCAGCTGAGAACCAAACAACTCCTTCTCTTCTCCAGAAAGAGATAGCCTTGCCAGTTTTGCAATATGTTCAACCTCTTCTTTAGATATCTTCATTCCTCTTTGCTCTCTGCTCTTTACTATATCTTCTCCAGATTTGCGAACTTGAGTGCAAGCCTCTTAATTCCAATATCTGGGAAATTGACCATCACCTTCTGATCGTCACCATCACCATAACAGTCACGAACCACACCTATACCCCAGATGGGATGTTTCACCCTGCATCCTGCAGGGTATGGCGAGAGATTATGTTTAGCAAGTTTTATTGACCTGGGTTTTGTTATCTTTTCTATCCAGTGGCAACAGGCTTTAGGTATATCTTTCAGAAATCTTGATGGTTCCTGCTCCTGTACCTTTGTATATAACCTCCTCTTACGGGCACCTGTCAGCCAGAGGGTGTCTTTTGCCCTGGTCATCCCTACATAAAATAGCCTCCGCTCCTCAGCGATTTCATCTTTACTTTCTAATGCCTTACAGTATGGCAGTATACCTTCCTCAAGTCCTATGATAAATACAACAGGGAATTCGAGGCCCTTTGCACTGTGAAGGGTCATAAGTGATATAGCGTTATCTGTTATTGTCTCGTCCATATTGGTAAACAGAGATACTTTATCAAGAAACTCTTTTATTTCAGTATCTTCAGCAGAGGAAATAAGCTCTGCGAGGTGCTGCGTCCTCTCCTCGTCCAGGGTTTTAGCATAACCCGACTTTTCAGATATACTTTTTAACATATCAGCTGCGGATCTGTATTTAGCAGATGAAAAACCCTCAATCAGTTTGACAAACTCACTGAGCTTATCCTTTGTAGCTGATGCGAGACCATTGGCACGGAGGGTTACCTTTATCGCATCAAATAGACAGATGGATCTTTTCTTTGCCTCATGCTCTATTCTGAGAAGGGTCGCTGCACCTATTCCCCGCGATGGACAGTTTATAATCCTCCTGAGGCTTACATTATCTCCATGATTCACTGATAGACGCATATATGCAATAATGTCCTTAACCTCTTTTCTCTGATAAAAACTGACACTGCCAAACACATGATAGGGGAGACCCTCATCGCGTAGCGCATCTTCTATAGCTCTTGACTGGAGACCTATCCTGTAAAATATTGCAAAATCCCTGTAACTATATACGCCCTTCAGATAAAGTTCTTTTATGACCTTTGCGATGTGTTTAGCTTCCTCTTCCTCTGTATTCAACCAGCAATGATATACCCTCTCCCCATCGCCCCTATCTGTCCAGAGTCTCTTGAATCTCCTTTTAGGGTTCTGTGAAATAACAGCACCCGAGACATCAAGTATATTTTGTGTAGAACGATAGTTCTGTTCAAGTTTAACAACTTTTGTGCCTGGGAAATCCTTCTCAAAATTCAGGATATTATTAACATCAGCCCCCCTGAATCTATATATACTCTGGTCATCATCTCCCACAACACATATCTTTTTGTGGCTGGATGCTAATAGCTTGAGAAGCTGATACTGGGCATAGTTTGTATCCTGAAATTCATCTACAAACATATAAGGAAACGCATCTTGGTATTTTCCGAGTAATCCTGGATTATTCTCAAATAGTTTCACCGTCAGCATAATCAGGTCATCAAAATCAAGTGCATTACTCCTCCTGAGTTCATCCTGATACCTCACATAAACCTTTGCCAGTTTCTCATCAAACCCAAACCCATCACCTGAAGAAAGAAACTTCTCAGGACCTATGAGGGAAGCCTTTAGAGAGCTTATCCGTGATACGACACCCTTATAGAGTGCCTCATAAATTTTGAATTCCCTTAATATATGTCTCACAAGGTTACACTGGTCATCCTCGTCGTATATAGAGAAATCGCTCCTGTAGCCGAGGGTTTTTATCTCTTTTCGCAGGATTCTGTTACACTTGGAATGAGATGTGCCAATCCAGGAGGCATTGGTATCTTTTCCGATGAGGTTACTTATCCTCTCCTTCATCTCATTAGCTGCCTTGTTAGTAAACGTAACAGTCAATATGGAATCTGGAGGGAATCTCTTTGACTTTACAAGATATGCAAACTTGTGAGCAATAACCCTCGTCTTACCACTTCCTGCACCAGCTAATATAAGCAACGGGCCTTCTGTGTAGGTGAGGGCTTCCCTCTGCTGGGGGTTTAAATCCTCCATTAACTTTTCCTTTAACATCTTACTTATCCAGTAACTTTTTATTATAGCATGTTTCTTAAGTTCATTGTGTTTCTTGTATTTATCGAGTCTGTTGAGTTATAAAACACAACGAACTCAAGAAACCCAGTAAACGTTTCTACTCAACAGTAACGCTCTTGGCAAGATTCCTCGGCTGGTCAACATCGCACCCCCTTAATACCCCGACATGATAAGCAAGCAACTGTACAGGGACAGCCATTAATGCAGTCGTGAGATATGGATTCGCCTCAGGCACAAAGATACATTTATTCGAAATCCCACACACCTCACTGTCAGCATTGTTTGTGATTGATATGACCTTTCCTCCCCTGCTCTTTACCTCCTGAATGTTAGAGATTATCTTTTCGTGCAGGTTATCCTTAGGTGCAAGGACAATAACTGGGAGTTCCTCATCTATCAGCGCTATAGGACCGTGTTTCATCTCACCAGCAGGGTATCCCTCTGCATGTATGTATGATATCTCCTTCAACTTCAATGCGCCCTCAAGCGCAATGGGATAATTTATACCTCTTCCAAGATAAAGAAATCCTCTTGCCTTGAAAAAATCCTTTGCTATCATACTTATGCTTTCATCCGCCGCCAGTGCCTCCTCCACCTTCCCAGGAAGCATCAGAAGTTCTCTCAAAAACTCCTTTGACAGAGCTTCTGAGATCACCTCTCTTATCCTTCCCATGCCTACTGCGAAAAGGTAAAGACCTACAATCTGGGTTGTAAACGCCTTTGTTGAAGCAACCCCTATCTCCGGGCCTGAATGTGTATAAAATATAGCATCGGCCTCTCTCGAAGATGTGCTACCGACAACATTACATATACTGAGTATCTTTGCACCAAGCCTTTTTGCCTCTCTCTGGGCAGCGAGTGTATCCGCAGTCTCTCCGGACTGGGTTATGGCTATCATCAGGTCTCCAGACTTTATGATAGGCCTTCTATAGCGGAACTCTGATGCAATATCGGTCTCAACAGGAATCCTTGCGAGTTCCTCTATCATATATTTACCGATAAGGGCTGCATGATAGGAAGTGCCACAGGCCACAATAAAAATCTTTTCGACCTTCTTCAACTCATCAATGCTCAGTCCGAATTCATCGAGGTTCACATCTCCGCTTTCAGGGTAACCCCTGCCCCTCAGTGTATCTCCTATTGCCCTCGGCTGTTCGTATATCTCTTTAAGCATAAAATGTCTGTAACCCCCCTTCTCTGCCATTGAAGGGCTCCATGATACAGACTTCACATCCTTCTGGACAGGGATACCATCATGTCCTGTAATCATGACACCATCATCTGTCAGGACAACCATCTCCCCATCATCAAGGAATATTACATTTCTCGAATAGTTCAGGAATGCTGGTACATCCGATGCGAGGAAGAATTCGCCATCACCTAACCCGACAACGAGAGGGCTGTCTTTCCTTATGCCCACAATCTTAGCAGGTTCGTCTTCCTTGATGACAGCGATGGCATAAGTCCCCTTAACCTCTTTCAGTGCCTCTCTTACAGCATCTTCCAATGAAGTTTTGAGTTTTGAGTTAGGAGTTAGGAGTTTTGAATATTTGTCTATGAGGTGGCATATTACTTCTGTGTCAGTCTCTGACGTGAAGGTATATCCTTCAGCGATAAGCTTCTTTTTAAGCTCTAAATAATTCTCTATTATTCCATTATGCACTAAAACAACACCATTAGACCTGTGAGGATGGGCATTTTCCTCTGAAGGTCTTCCATGGGTAGCCCATCTCGTGTGCCCTATTGCAGTATGGCTGGATAGGTTTTCAGATTCAAGCAGAGAGGTAAGCTCTCTTATCTTGCCTGTACACCTTCTAACTTCAATGCCTTTATTTGAGAAAAAGGCAATCCCGGCAGAATCATATCCCCTGTATTCAAGACGCTTCAGCCCCTCGAGTATCACTGAGACAGCATTCTTCTTACCT
This sequence comes from Nitrospirota bacterium, assembly GCA_016212245.1. Classification (GTDB taxonomy): domain Bacteria; phylum Nitrospirota; class Thermodesulfovibrionia; order Thermodesulfovibrionales; family SM23-35; genus JACRGU01. Next base: position 4,955 of record JACRGU010000120.1, on the reverse strand, counting down.
ATATATCCGATTATCCCGCACATATTAATAGTCAATAGTCAATAGTCAATAGTCATCAGTAAAAACCAATGACAAGTGACGAGTGACGAGTTTAATAAAAATTTCATGTTATCTTTTCTCCTTCTTTTTAACTTTTAACTTTGAACTTTTAACTTTTAACTTTTTAATCGCCCAGCCTTCAATATGCCTCTGCTCTGCTCTGCTCAAGGCAAGTGTCATGGAAGGGACATGCTTTGTTATAGTAGACCCTGCACCAATGTAGGCACCCTTTCCTATCTTTACAGGTGCAATAAGCTGGGAATCACTTCCTATAAAGACATCGTTTTCAACAATAGTAATATGTTTTTTATAACCATCATAGTTACAGGTTATCGTGCCTGCACCTATGTTGACATTCTTTCCTATCTTTGCATCTCCGAGATAAGTGAGATGGGATGCTTTTGTGCCGGAGCCGATTATTGATTTTTTAACCTCTACAAAATTGCCTATCTTTGCCCCTGTACCAATCTCAGAACCAGGCCTCATGTGAGCAAATGGTCCAACTGAGGCCCTATTTTTTACAACAGACCCCTCGATCAGTGTTGAGTCTTTGATAATGGCCCCATCTCCTATAATGCTATCCACAATCCGAACATTCGGATAGATTGTGCACCCTCTTCCTACCTTTGTACCACCTTCAAGATGAACATTCGGATAAATTATTGTACCTTTACCTATCTCAACATCTGAAGATATAAATACTGAACCGCTATCAATAAAGCTTACACCCCTGTCCATCCATCTCTTTGTTATACTGCCTTTCATCAACTGTCTGGCCCTTTCAAGTTCCTTTGCCGTATTTACCCCCATAAATTCATCCTCAGAGCCAATACAATAAGCACCTACTTTTATACCCTTCTCTCTTGCAATACTGATTATATCCGTCAGGTAATATTCACCTTTCAATTCATTGAGCTTTATCTCCTTTAAAAGGTGCATGGCATCAGGTGAGATAGCATACACACCACTGTTTACTTCTTTTATATCTTTTTGTTTTCCTGTGGCATCTATATCCTCAACGATGGATGTTATATTACCTACCCCGTCCCTTACGACCCTGCCGTATGAGCCTGGCTCTCTTGCAATAAATGATAGTATTGAAATGACATCCTTTTTCTTATTATGGAGGGTTAAGAATTTCTTTAGCGTTTTAGATGTGATAAGAGGGGTGTCTCCATTAAGGACAATTACTGTGCCCTTAAATTTTTTAATGGCTGGAATAGCGCTCAACAGTGCATCGGCAGTACCCTTTGCTTCCTTTTGCTCTACAAACAAGATACCTGATGCACGATGCACGATTATTTCTTCGACATGCCTCCCTACTACAACAACTGCTTTTTGAGGCCTGAGTTGAAACAGACAATTCAGGACATGCCCTATCATTGTATTGCCACACAACCTGTGTAGCACCTTTGGAGTGGGTGAGTTCATCCTCTTTCCAAGTCCTGCTGCGATGATGACACCTGCTATCTTCATTCCTTTGCCTCAGATATCCTTGGAGGCGCTGCGATACCACCTGAAAGGATGATCTTAATCCCCTCATCTATCGGTATGTCGGTATAAAACACATCACCTTCTCTGAAAAGGACTATCTCACCGAGGTAAAGATTGTTCGTAGGGATGTAAACAGCCCTCAGACAGGATTCACGGCCACTACTCTCTGCCTTGATAGTACATTCCTTTGTAAGAAATCCAAATGAAAAAACCCCTGGCCTCGGGTATTCAACAATAACGAATTTCTTAAATGATGAACCCCTACTCTCAGGAGAAAAGGCATCAACAAGCTGTTTAATAGCTGTGTATATGCCTTTGAATACAGGTATCTTAAGCACGATTTTCTCAAAAGATCCAATGATCTTTCTACCGAAGACATTTGTCGAGATAACACCTACGATAAAGATAAGCACTACTGCTGAAATAAAACCCAGGCCCGGGATATGATAGCCAAGAATATTATAGTACAAAGGCCCAAGCAGACCATCAACGAATTTAAAAAACCATCCTATAACAAGGAAGGTGATAATAGCAGGGATTGATATCAGTAGACCTGCAAAAAATCTTCTCTTGAAGGTAGCACGAATAGAAATAGTCATTTTTTATAATAAATCCATCGTCACTAATATTGCAACACGCCTATGTTTACACAGTTTCATGAGTTTACATGGTTTCCTGGGTTATAAAACTCAATGAACTCAATAAACCAAATAACTTTAATCTTTTGCAATCACCTCATCAGGGATATCAAAATTTGCATAAACATTCTGAACATCATCTTGGTCTTCGAGTGCCTCCATCAACCTCATCATCTGCTCTGCAGTCCTTTCATCGAGGGCGACATAACTCTTAGGTAGCATTGTTATTTCTGCGAGGGATACAGGAATCCCTGATGCCTCAATAGAAGTCTTCACTTTATTCATATCCTCAGGGGTTGTAATAATCTCATAGTTGTCTTCTTCAGGGTCATTCTTCATGTCCTCAGCACCTGTCTCAAGAGCCACTGACATCAGGGTATCCTCATCAATCTTTGTCTTTTCAACAAGGATATACCCTTTCTTTTCAAACATCCAGGCTACACAACCAGCCTCACCTAAGTTGCCGCCATTCCTGGTCATGATATGTCTTATCTCAGAACCTGTCCTGTTTCTGTTATCTGTAAGCACCTCTAAAAGTATAGCAACACCACCAGGACCATACCCTTCATATACAGATTCCTCATAGGACACACCTGGAAGCTCGCCTGTACCTTTCATAATCGCCCTCTTTATATTCTCATGTGGCATATTCACCTCTTTCGCCTTCTCCATTGCAGTTCTCAGCCTCGGATTTCCTGCAAGGTCTCCACCACCGAGCCTTGCAGCAACCGCAATCTCTTTAACAATCTTAGAGAAAACCTTTCCCTTCTTTGCATCAGCATGGGCTTTTTTGTGTTTTATCTGTGCCCATTTAGAATGTCCTGACATAATTATTCCTCCCTCCCCCACCCTTCCCTCCCCCTTGATGGGGGAGGGTTAGGGAGAGGGTGCTATGTGTTCTACAATAATTCTACAGAGTCTTATGTGTCAAGCATCACTCTGACCTTTCTCAGGTTCTCAATGTCATCTGATTCTGTCTTTTTAGGAGTCTCTAGGATCAGTGGAATATTACTGAAGAATGGATGGTTGATGAATCTCTTTAACCCTGCTGTGCCTATCTTACCAGATCCAATATGCTCATGCCTGTCAATTCCTGACCCAATATCTCCTTTTGAGTCATTGAGGTGAATAAGTTTTAATTTATTGAGACCGATATATCTTCTTATTTCATCTAAAATTTTCTGTATGCCTTTATCACTACGGATGTTATAACCTGCTGCGAATGCATGACATGTGTCAATGCACACGCCTGATATTAATGGGCCTCTGACACCAGTCATGATCTCTGATAAATCCATTATTGTGGAAGAAATATCTCCTCTTTCACCAGCAGTATTTTCTATGAGAAGCCCTGCCTTCCATCGCCCCACCTGCACAATCTCATTTAATGCATCTATCGCCCTCTTCCTTGAAACACCTTCATCATCTCCTGACGCACTTCCTGGGTGAAGTATCACATAGTCCGCACCAATTACATCAGCCCTATCCATTTCTATGGTAAGCAGATCAATGGACTTCCTCCTTAAATCACCATCGCTCGATGCTATATTTATTAAGTAGGAGGCATGGATATAAACAGGCGAGATATTGAACTTTAGTCTGAGTGATTTAAACATTAAGATATCTTCTTCAGAGATTGATTTTACAGCCCATCCCCTCGGATTATGAGAAAATATCTGCACAGTATTGCACCCAAAGGTATTAGCCCTTTCTAAACTTTTATGCAAGCCCCCAGCAATGGAGGTATGGACACCGAGCCTGCGCACCATTGTGTTTTGAATTTCGGTCATTGAGATTATAGTCGTTATTTAGTTATTATTACTCTAAATGCAAACTAACTCAAGGGAACTAAGGAGGCTACCATGGATTTTCTATATATGCTTTTTCCTGTATCTGGAGTTAAGACATATATATTTATTCCCCCTCTGGTTGCATTAATCGTTTCTTTTTTTACCTCCATGGGCGGGGTCTCAGGTGCCTTTCTGTTGTTACCATTCCAGATGAGCGTTCTTAATTTCACAAGTCCCTCTGTAAGTGCTACCAATTTTGTCTATAATATTGTTGCAATTCCAAGCGGCGTCTACCGTTACCTCAAGGAAGGCCGCATGGCATGGCCTCTATCCTATGTAGTCATTATAGGAACGCTTCCAGGCGTATTTATAGGTTATTATCTCAGAGTTCTCTACCTGCCTGACCCACGAGCCTTCAAGTTTTTTGTCGGCTGTGTTCTGCTTTATATCGGTGTCCGTCTCCTTTATGAGATTACAGGTAAGGCAACAGTGGAAAAATCAAAGATGAAGGCCCTTGAAGATAAATTTAAGGAAAGAAGTAAACAACTTAAAGAACAAAGAAGTAGCAGAATAGCTGCAGGTCTTCCTCCAGAGGCAGTAGTCAAGACCATTTCTGTGAGTCTTAAAAAGGTCGCGTATGAATTTTGGGGTGAAAGATTTTCATTCAGCACAATAGCCATGTTTGTCCTCGCATTCATTGTCGGGATAATCGGTGGTACTTATGGAATTGGAGGTGGAGCAATAATTGCACCATTCTGTGTCGCAGTATTTCATCTGCCGGTTTACACAGTTGCAGGAGCTGCTTTAATGGGGACTTTTCTGACATCTATTGCAGGTGTGTTCTTTTACAGTGTGATTCCCGCCAAAGCTGGAATGGTCACCACACCTGACTGGCTCCTTGGATTTCTCTTTGGTGCAGGTGGATTTGCAGGTATGTATCTTGGTGCACGGTTTCAGAAATTCGTTCCACAGAAGTTCATTAAACTTATGTTAG
>JACRGU010000119.1 GCA_016212245.1 Nitrospirota bacterium | reverse complement strand
TCCTGACATTACTGGGCAATATGCTGGCAGACATAGGGTATGCATTAGCAGATCCGAGGATAAGGGTTAAAGGATGAAAAATGTGATAGTAAAGAACAGGCTTGCATTGCTTGGTGGAACCATTGTCATTATCCTTTTCCTTATAGCTGTTTGTGCACCGCTTATATCGCCTTATGACCCAAATGACATTGACCGAAGGCACATACTAAAAGCCCCGAGCTTAAGTCACCCATTCGGGACTGATGACCTCGGAAGGGATATAATGAGTCGGATGATATGGGGAGCAAGGATCTCATTGAGTGTCGGTTTTGTGGCAGTCGGCATAGCTACTATAATCGGTATAATTATAGGCGCAATTGCTGGTTACTATGGCAAATGGGTAGACATGCTAATCATGAGATTTGTGGACATTATGCTGTCTATCCCAACATTCTTCCTTATCCTTGCGGTAATTGCCTTTCTTGGACCCAGTATTTTCAACATTATGGTTGTAATAGGGCTTACTTCATGGATGGGTGTTGCAAGGCTTGTGAGGGCAGAATTCCTGTCATTAAGGGAGAGGGAGTTTGTGCTTGCAGCAAAGAGCCTTGGCGCCAGTGATCTTCGAATAATCTTCAGGCATATACTGCTCAACAGTATGGCGCCTGTCCTTGTCTCTGCAGTCCTTGGAATCGCAGGAGCGGTTTTAATAGAATCTGCCCTTAGCTTTCTTGGGATAGGTGTTCAGCCGCCGACCCCAAGCTGGGGAAACATCCTTACAGCAGGCAAGGACAATATCGAGATAGCATGGTGGCTTTCTGTATTCCCTGGCCTTGCCATACTCGCCACCGTGTTTGGCTATAATCTTTTGGGAGAAGGGATAAGGGATGTGATTGACCCGAGGCTCAGGGGAGGAGATTAGACCCCGCTGTTGCAAAAACTTAATGCAACTACGGGGTAAACCTATAAAGTTCCATTACCTCTTCTCTCGTAACGATTGATTCTAATTTATAGCCGAGGGCCTCAACCGCCTCTTTACCTCCTTCCTGTCTGTCAATAAGTGCAATGACCTTTACTATCTCTAAACCTGCATCTTTAGTCCTGTTAATTGCCTCGATAGTTGATTTGCCTGTTGTGATAACATCATCTATGATAACAACCCTGTCACCGGCCTTTACATTTCCCTCAATCCATTGCATTGTACCGTGGCTTTTAGGTGTTTTTCGAACTACAAATGCCTCTATTGGTCTCCCTTTCAGATAGGATGTATATGCAACCGCATTAGCAATTGGGTCAGCACCAAGTGTAAGTCCTCCAATACCGTCTACTTCGAAATCTGAAATCAGATCGAATATCAGATTTCCTATAAGATACATACCTTCAGGATGCAACGTCACTGCCTTACAGTTGAAATAGTAGTTACTCATCCTGCCTGAGACCAGTCTGAACACAGGTTCTGTACTGTAGTTAAAGGCCTTCTCATAGATAAGCTCTATCAGCCTCTTTTTCATTATTTTAAAACCTTTGTAGATAGCCCCTGATGCTGAACTAACTCAGGCTCGATATGCACAATAATATCTATAACAGATGGAAATTCGTTTTTGATTTTTTCTTCGACAGTGTCAGCAATCTCATGAGCCGTTTCTGTTGATAGCTTACTATCCACGAGGATATGGAGGTCGAGGTAGGTGGCATGCACTGTACCCCTTGTCCTTATATCATGGCATCCCTTTACACCATCTATATTGTTTACTACAAATTCAACTGCAGATGTGTCTATACACATAGAATCAACAAGTATGTCTGAGGCCTCTTTGAGGATTTCATAGCCCATCTTTGCAATAAAAAAAGCAATTATGATTCCTGCAATGGCATCTGCGAGGTGATAACCTGTCTTTGTAAGGACGAGACTCATTATTACACCAATCGACACAAAAATATCACTCTTTGTATGCATTGCATCAGCTATCAGAAATTCGCTGCCGAGCTGTCTTCCTTTTTTTGATTCGTAGAGCATTACAAAAATATTAACCCCCATTGTCATAAGCATAACAGCAAAACTGGTCTGGGTAACGATTGTTTTATGGTCCTCAAGAAAGGATAGATAAACCTTCCTCAGTATCTGAAAACACGTGGCAAAGATCATAATAGCGATGATTATTGTGAAGATGGTTTCGTATTTCCTGTGGCCGTAAGGATGTTTCTCATCTGGAGGATGGGATGCTATCCATATACCTATAAGCCCGATGATATTTGATATCCCATCAAAAAACGAATGGAAGCCGTCAGATGTCATTGCAATAGAGTCAGTCAGATACCCATAAATTATCTTTGCAGTGGCCACACTTGCATTGAGCAAGAGTGTGTATAAAAGGACCTTTCTTACCCGAGTTGTATTGTCTTTTTGTATTAAAGTATCGCTTCCCATCTGCTCTTAAACTCCACAAATTTACCTTTTATGATAAATTTTCTCATATTCCTGAAGAAATTAAAATAGAAATGCAGGTTGTGTATTGTATTTAATCTCATCGAGAGTATCTCCTTTGAAAGAAAGATGTGTCTCAGGTATCCCCTCGAATAATTTCTGCATGTGCAACACCCACAATCAGGATCAAGCGGTCCCCTGTCAGACTTGAATTCCTCCCTTTTGATGCTTATCTTACCTCTGCTTGTGAACAGTGTTCCGTTTCTGGCATTCCTTGTAGGCATCACGCAGTCAAACATATCGAATCCGGCATCAACTCCAATGAGTATATCTTTCAGATCCCCTATCCCCATAAGATACCTCGGTTTATCGGCAGGAAGAAGAGGTGCTGTGAAATATATCATTCCATGCATTTCTTCTTTAGGTTCGCCAACACTCAGACCACCTACTGCATAGCCGTCGAAACCTATCTCTACCAATCCCTCGATACTCCTTTTTCTCAAATCCTTATACATTCCACCCTGAATAATTCCAAATAAGCTTTGAGTTTTGAGTTTTGAGTTTTGAGTTATTAAACTCCCTGAACTCCGAACTACGAACTCCGAACTTATAAACTCTTTGCACCGTCTTGCCCACCTTATCGTCAGCTCGAGAGATTTCAGTGTGTATTCATAAGATGAGGGATATGGGGTACATTCATCAAATGTCATTGCTATATCAGAACCGAGTAAAGACTGAATCTCCATCGCCTCTTTAGGTCCGATAAAGTGCATCGAGCCATCAATATGTGATCTAAAATGTACGCCGTTTTCCTCTATCTTTCTCAGGGCAGAAAGGCTGAAGACCTGAAAACCACCACTATCTGTTAGTATAGTCCGATCCCAATTCATGAATTGGTGAATACCTCCGAGGGACGAGATTGTCTCGTGTCCTGGCCTCAGGTAAAGGTGATAAGTATTACATAGTATTATCTCAGCACCTAGGTCTTTCAATTCATCAGGAGATATGGCCTTGACAGCACCTTGCGTCCCGACAGGTATAAAGGCAGGTGTGCTGATGGCGCCCCTTGATGTCTCTATAAAACCTGCACGTGCATTTCCATCTGTCTTGATAATGTTAAACCGCACAAAGATTTTTATATCACAAAATAAAAGTTTATGCTCCTAAAATTTAACACAATGGGACTCATTTGTCTAAATTTCTGTTTTACAATCTATCTAAATCATGATATATTAACGCAATTTTATTGCACTCGAATAGGAGGTCATAATTTATGAAGAGGGTGTGGGGTTCTTTTTTTGTTTTTATTTTCATTTTAGGAGTATGGGGTTCGCCTGCAATTGCAGCAGACCCATCCACAGAGATAGAACAGCTTAAAGAGGAGGTTAAGAGACTTCTAAAGCGGATAGAGGAGTTAGAAAAAAGACAGGTTGAAAGCGAAATAAAAACAAAAGAGGCTGAAAAGAAGGTTGCAGAGGTTGAGAAAAAGGCAGAAAAGGCTGAAAAGAAGACACTTAAGGATCGCATCGAACTAAGTGGTGAGGCCCGTTTTCGTATAGTTAGTGAGACAGGAAAAACTGATGCTGGCTTCTATGGTGGTGGCCAACCAGCAGGAAATATTAAATTACTCGATGAGACTTCCTTCCCTGTTCGAATCAGATTAAATGCCCATGCTGAGGTTGTACCTGACATTGTGGATTTCTATGCCCGTCTTACTATGAACAAACGCTGGGGTGCTTTTGATACTTCTCCAACCGATCCATTTGGCAAACCAAATTCCTTTGAAGCAAGTATCGGACATGACATAACTCCTAGGTTTGAGCAGGCATATGCAACCTTTAAGGTATCCACATTGAATACTACATGGTATATCGGACGCCTCCCCGGGTTAGATGGCCCCCCCTCGCGCGCGGAACGGAGTCTTTTCCCCAGACTATTTATAGACTCTGAGATTGATGGGACATTATTTAAATGGGATGCCCCTCAAACTGCCCTCGATAACATAGAATTACCCTGGACAAAAAAGAGGTTATGGGGAGAATCCAGGAAATCAGAAAAAGCCCCTGCACTTAAGCCTTATGAGGCAAAGGTGAAAGACAAAACCGGAATCATAGTGGGATACCTGAAATACGATGAGCGAAAAATCAGCGCGCCTGCTGATGCTGACGTATACCTTGCTCAGGGACAGTTGAAGGTGGGTAAGGATACCGCACTTATCCTGAGTGGTCTTTATATGGATGAGTGGCACATACCCAATACACCCATGACCCTGAATAACATTGCCTCTTCTGTACCAGATATTAAGACCGATTATTATCTAACTGGCCTCTATGCAGATACACAGTTATTAGGTTTTCAACTATATGGGGCGGGCTACTACAGCCATTTTAAGATACCCCAACATACCTACAGACCCGGTGGTGGAGCTGCCCAAACATATAAAGGAGAGGGCTCCCCTGGCCGTATATGGTATATGGGTTTTAACACAGGAGATTTGATTACCTTTAATCAGCAATTATGTGTTGAGTTTGCAAAGGGTAGTGATGCCTGGATCAATCCCTTCAACTATCGTGGATTCAGGAGAAAGGGAACTGTCTTACAACCTGCCAATAATTATTTTTATAATCCCGCCGGAACGAGCACTGTTGTAGGATTTTATCCATTTAATGCTGAGGTATGGGATATCTATTATGATTACTATTTATATGAAAAGGTGCGATTACGCCTCGGTCTTATAGACTTTAAATACTCTAAACATAAAGCAGAGGATGGCGCTTTTCCTATCTTTGGAAGTTCCAGATACCAGCATTACTGGTGGCCATATTTTGAGGTCAATATCTCTTTTTAGGGTCCCCTGCTTTCGCAGGGACAAATCTGGATTCCCACTTTCGTGGGAATGACTATAAGGTAACCCTTTAGCAAGCTACAGGGAATTATCAAGAAATTGATTTTTTATCCGATAGTGGTTTATCTTTAAAAAGTTATGAATTACAGGAAGATTCTGAAAGAATTTGAAAAGAAGAAGATACTTGTTATTGGAGATTTAATCCTCGACCGCTATATATGGGGAAAGGTGAACAGGATATCTCCAGAAGCCCCTGTCCCTGTTGTTGAGGTTACAGACGAGAACTTTCTTCTTGGAGGGGCCTCAAATGTCGCAAATAACATAGTAGCCCTCGGAGGCCATGCAACAATAGTTGGTGTAGCAGGCAACGATAGGGCTGGAGATGTCTTGATTAATATGCTGGAAGAGAAGGGGATACAATGTGGAGGGATATTTCGGTGCTCAAGACCCACAACAGTCAAGACAAGGGTAATAGCACATAATCAGCAGGTAGTAAGGTTTGATAGGGAAGATAAAGAGAGGGTTGAGGGGAAAAGTCTCAGGGGGCTCCTGGATTATATAAGTAAGGTAATGTCGAGCCATGATGCAGTGATTATATCCGATTACAAGAAGGGCGTTGTGTCTTCTGAACTGGTGAGAGATGTAGTAAAATTTTCTAAGAAAGAAAAGGTCTTTGTCTCGGTTGATCCAAAGGTCAGTCACTTTCACTGTTATAAAAATGTTTCACTTATTACACCTAATGTTACTGAGGCATCTGCTGCTTCAGGCATAGAGATTAAAGATGAGAAATCTCTTATAAGTGCAGGCAGGGCGCTTTTAAGAAAGGTCTCATGTGATGCAGTGCTGATTACCCGTGGCGAATACGGTATGAGCCTTTTTGAGAAAGATAGAGTAGTGCATATTCCTACTGTGGCAAGACATGTATATGATGTAACCGGTGCAGGGGATACAGTGATATCGGCATTTACTATCGCATATGTAGCAGGTGCAAACATGGAGGAGGCTGCAATCATTGCAAATCATGCAGCAGGTATAGTTGTAGGAGAGGTTGGCACAGCAGTTCCGACACCCGAGAAAATGATACGGTCTTTCAAAAACCGTCACTCGTCACTAATTTTATGGCAAGGGCAGTAGCATTATTCTCAGGCGGTCTTGACAGCACACTTGCAATCCTCACAGTTTTAAAGCAGGATATCGAGGTCAAGGCAATAACATTTCTGACATATCTCGGGTGTGATATATCTGACAGGTCTTCATGCTCTAAAAACCCTTTTCCTGTCGCAGAGAGATTTGGTTTTGAGGCTAAGCTCTGCCACCTATCAGATAAATTCATAGAGATAGTAAAGAATCCTGAATTTGGCCATGGGAAGAATATGAATCCATGCATAGATTGCAGAATCCTTATGCTCAAAGAGGCAAGAGAATTTATGGAGATGGCAGGAGCGGATTTTATTGTAACAGGAGAGGTGCTCGGCCAGAGGCCGATGAGTCAGAGGAGAGATACATTCAATATTATTGACAGAGAGGCAGGGGTCACCGGTTATGTGTTGAGGCCACTCAGTGCAAAACTCTTGAAGGTTACAATTCCTGAGGCCAGAGGAATTGTTAACAGGGATATGCTCTACGACTTCAACGGACGCTCCAGAAAGCCGCAGATAGCCCTTGCGAGGGAATTTGGGCTTACGGATTATCCTGCACCTGCAGGCGGATGCCTTTTAACAGACCCAAATTATTCATATCGTCTGAGTGAACTCCTGCGACATAATCCGGATCCATCTTTGAATGAATTACACTTATTGAGGGTCGGAAGGCACTTCAGGATGTCCCCTTCGTGCAAGGTAATTATTGGCAGAAATAAGGAAGAAAACACCAGGATAGAATCCCTTTCTGGCGAATACGATTATTTGCTTAAAGTAGAGAATGTTGGAAGTCCAGTAACACTGTTGTCAGGGGAAGGGGCAGAAAATTTTTTATCTCTTGCAGCATCTCTATGTGCAAGATACTCTGATGCAAAGAATCTCTCTGGAGTGAAGGTGACAGTCATAAAGGCAGGAGATTCCTTCAGGATAAGTGTTCCTCCTGCAAGCACTGACCTGATTGAAAACTACAGGATAGAGAGGAAAAAGAGAGTTATAGCCTGACAGGCACTCCTTTAGACCTCAGATATTCTTTTGCCTCCCTAATAGTATATTCCCTGTAATGGAATATTGATGCCGCTAGCGCAGCATCTGCCTTCCCATAAACGAGTCCTTCATAGAGATGTTTAAGTGTTCCTACTCCTCCAGAGGCGATAACAGGGATTGATACAGCTTCTGCTATTGTCCTTGTCAGTTCAATATCATAGCCGTCCTTTGTCCCATCTCTGTCCATACTCGTAAGTAGTATTTCACCAGCACCGAGTTCTTCCATTTTCTTTGCCCATTTTACAGCATCAATTAGCCTCATCTTTCTACCGCCATGTGTTGATATAGCCCAGACAGTTTCATTGATAGAAGGATATTTAAGACAGACTTCTTTCAAAGATGGATCGCTAAACCATTGTTCTTCTGTTACACCATTCAGTCTGCCAGTAACTTTTTTGGCATCAATAGCAATAACAATACATTGACTCCCGAACCTTTCAGAAGCCCTTTTTATAAAATAAGGGTCTTTGACCGCAGCGGTATTTATTGAGACCTTATCACAGCCTGATTTTAATAGTTCTCTTATATCATCGAGTGTTCTTATCCCACCACCTACTGTAAGGGGCATAAAGACCTCTTCAGCAGTCCTCATCACCACATCAAGTATTATCTTTCTTTTCTCGTGGGAGGCTGTAATATCAAGGAAGATAAGTTCATCAGCACCCTGTTCATCATAAAATTTTGCATTCTCGACAGGGTCTCCCGCGTCTCTTAAATTGACAAAACTTACACCTTTAACAACACGCCCATCTTTTACATCGAGACAGGGGATTATTCTTTTAGCAAGCATCTATTCTCCAAAGAAAATCCAAAAATAAAAATTAAAAATACAAAAATACCCCACCGCCTGTCATTCCTGCGAAGGCAGGAATCTATATTTTTGCTTTTCTGGATTCCCGCTTGCGCGGGAATGACATTTTTATCTGCATCGACCTGCCTATATA
>JACRGU010000118.1 GCA_016212245.1 Nitrospirota bacterium | reverse complement strand
GGAGGTAGGTTTTGGGTCAGAAGACACATCCTATAGGAAACAGACTCGGGATAATAAAGACATGGGATTCGAGATGGTATCTCAGAAAGGGGTATGTTGAACAACTCTTAGAAGATATAACAATAAGAAAAACAATAAAGGACAGGCTCTTTCATGCTGGAGTGTCGAGGATAGAAATCGAGCGGGCTGGCCAGAAGGTGAGGATAATAATTCATACAGCAAGGCCCGGGATCATTATAGGTAAGAAAGGGGCTGAGGTTGATAAACTCAGGAAAAATCTTGAATTTATAGCAGGGAAACAGGTCGCGATAGATATAAAAGAGATAAGGAAACCAGAAATAGACGCTCAACTTGTTGCAGAAAACATAGCCCTTCAGCTTGGGAAGCGGATTGCATTCAGGAGGGCGATGAAAAAGGCGGTTGCATCCGCCCTGAGGTTTGGTGCACTTGGTGTGAAGATAACATGTTCTGGAAGACTTGCAGGTGCTGAGATAGCGAGGACTGAATGGTACAGGGAAGGGAGGGTTCCCCTGCACACATTCAGGGCTGATATAGATTTTGGTTTCTCAGAGGCAAGAACAACATATGGTGCCATAGGCGTTAAGGTGTGGATGTATAACGGCGATATACTACCGGAGGCTCATGGAAATTAAAAATGCAAAATGCAAAAATCAAAATAAATGAATTCCATAATTTTGAATTTTTAATTTTAAATTTTGAATTCTCACGGAGTGAGCGATGTTGATGCCCAAGAAAGTCAAATACAGAAAGATGCAAAAAGGCAGGATGTATGGCAAGGCTTATACTGGCGCTGAGGTCTCTTTTGGTGAGTTTGGCTTGAAGGCATTAGAACCTGGCTGGGTCTCGAGCAGACAGATTGAGGCAGCAAGGATTGCAATTACACGCCATGTGAAAAGAGGGTGCAAGGTATGGATAAGGATATTCCCTGACAAGCCGATAACTAAAAAGCCTGCTGAGACAAGGATGGGTAAAGGAAAGGGAGCACCTGAATACTGGGTTGCAGTTGTGAAGCCAGGAAGGATTCTCTATGAGATGTCAGGGGTGACCGAAGATCTTGCTAAAGAGGCTCTGAGGCTTGCATCTTATAAATTACCTGTTGCAACAAAGTTTGTAAAGAGAGATGAGGATGTGCTGTGAAATCCTCTGAACTTAGGTCAATGACAGTAGACGAATTAATGCAAAAAGAGCAGGATCTCAGGAAAGAACTTTTCAACTTGAGGTTCCAACAGGCTACAGGCGAGATAGAGAACCCGATGCGCATACACGCTGTAAAAAAGGATATTGCAAGAGTCTTAACAATAAAAAGTGAGAAGTTGAAAGCAGGTAAAAATGTCTAAGAAAATATACACTGGTAAAGTTGTTAGTGATAGGATGGATAAGACAGTAGTTGTTGCCGTAGCAAGGCTTTTCCAGCACCCCGTATATAAGAAAACGGTAAAGAAGGTATCGAGGTTTAAGGCACATGATGAGGGAAACAGGTGTCATGTTGGAGATACTGTCAAGATTATTGAGACAAAGCCTATCAGCAAGGACAAGAGGTGGATGGTACTGGATATCTTAGATAAGGTAGCAAGAGGTGACTGAAAATGATTCAGCTCAGAAGCATGCTTGAGGTAGCAGACAATTCTGGTGCCAGGAAAGTCCAGTGCATAAAGGTGCTTGGAGGTTCTCATAAGAGATATGCAAGGCTCGGCGATATTGTTGTTGTTAGTGTGAAAGAGGCATTGCCTGACAGCAACATCAAAAAAGGAACAGTAGCAAAGGCTGTTGTGGTACGGACAAAGAAAGAGCATAGAAGGCCTGATGGGTCTTACATCCGTTTTGACCAGAACGCAGTTGTTCTTATAAATGCCCAGGGCGAACCTGTTGGAACAAGAATCTTTGGCCCTGTGGCAAGAGAACTAAGGTGGAAGGAGTTTATGAAGATAATCTCTTTAGCCCCGGAGGTTCTGTAGGAGAGAGATGAGTTTAGATATTAAGAAGAATGATACAGTCATAGTAATAGCTGGCAAGGAGAAGGATAAAAAGGGAAGGGTTCTGTCTGTTTACCCTTTAAAGGCCAAGCTCTTGATAGAGAAGATTAACGTGATCAAGAAACATATGAAACCGAGTAGGAAGTATACTCAGGGCGGCATTATTGAGAAAGAGGCGCCGCTCCATATATCGAATGTAATGCTTATATGTCCAAAGTGTGATAAACCAACAAGGATTGAGAACACGGTTATTGAGAGCGGCAGGAAGGTGAGGGTATGCAAGAAATGTAAGGAGGTCATAGACCAGTAATGGTGCCGAGACTTAAGGAAAGATACAAAAAAGAGGTCATTCCACACCTGATGAAGGAATTTTCATATAGGAATTTAATGGAGGTACCTAAGGTACAAAAGGTTGTCCTTAATGTTGGTCTTGGAGAGGCGATACAGAACATAAAACTACTTGATGCAGCACAGAAGGAGCTTTCTTTAATAACAGGTCAGAAGGCGGTTGTAACAAAGGCAAAAAAATCAATCGCAAGTTTTAAATTAAGGAAGGGAATGCCCATAGGCTGTAAGGTAACCCTCAGGGGAAATATAATGTACGAATTCCTTGACAGACTGATAAGTCTTGCTTTGCCGAGGATCAGGGATTTCAAGGGTGTATCAGGGAAGTCTTTTGACGGAAGGGGAAACTATTCTCTCGGTCTCAAAGAGCAATTTATATTCTCTGAGATAGATTATGACAAGGTCGAGATAGTCCATGGGCTTGATGTTATAATCTGTACTTCTGCAGAAACAAATAAAGAAGGTAAGGCCCTTTTAGGTTATTTAGGGATGCCGTTTAAAAATTAAAAATGCAAAATGCAAAATTAAAAATTATGGGATTCATTTATTTTGAATTTTTATTTTTAAATTTTGAATTGTCACGGAGTGAATATGGCTAAGGTTTGTATGATAGAAAAGGCCAAGAGGCCGCCAAAGTTCAGAGTAAGGGCCCACAGCAGATGTAGAATATGTGGCAGG
>JACRGU010000116.1 GCA_016212245.1 Nitrospirota bacterium | reverse complement strand
CTATAAAAGAAGGTGCATTCGCAGACGTTGTCGTCTTTGACCATGAAAAGATAATTGACAGGGCAACATTTGATGAGCCCTTTTTAAAACCAGAAGGGATTTATTATGTTATCGTTAATGGTTTACCGGCTATATGGGAAGGAGAGTTAACAGGGATTAATGCAGGCAGGATACTTAGACATGGGAGGTAAAAGCAGAAGTTTATTGAGTTTACACAGTTTCTTGTGTTATGAACTCAACAAACTCGAGAAACTCAATGAACTCAATAAACTATTATGACCAGACCTATAATCGGTATAACAACAGATATAGAAGGTGAATATTTAAGACTCAAGCATCGTTATTCTGATGCGATAATAAGGGCAGGTGGAGCTCCAGTATTAATCCCTCCAACAGGTAATCCTGTATCCTATGCAGAAAGGATTGATGGACTCCTTATCTCAGGAGGAGATGACCTTAACCCATCTTATTACAACGAGCCCATAATGCCTCAGGTTAAGCCTGTCTCGAGACAGAGGAGCGATTTTGGGATTTCTCTGCTTAAGGAGGTGGTAAATCGCCAAAAACCTGTCCTCGGCATATGTTATGGTATGCAACTTATAAATGTTGCCTTCGGTGGAACGCTCTACCAGGATATTGACTCACAGTTGTCAGTAGAAATTAATCACAGAAAGGATTATCATATAATTGTGATAACAGAAAACAGGTTTTTGAAGAAAGGCAGGTTTTCTGTGAACAGCACCCATCATCAGGCAGTAAAGGAACTTGGTACTAACCTCAAGGCATTTGTGTATTCCACTGATAATCTGATCGAGGCATTTTATATGGAAGACTATCCCTTTCTTGTTGGTGTACAATGGCATCCAGAACGCCTGATAGATGACAGCCTCTCTTCAGACCTGTTTAATTCATTTGTAGAGGCATCGAAAGGGAGCATATCTAAAAACCTTGAAAAGAGTTAACTGTGAAGGATGGGGGGATTTCATAAGGGGGACAAAGTCCCCCTTATGCCCAAAAGGAGGAGATAATGCTTAGCCGTGAAGAACTCAAACAGATAGCAAAGATGCAGGGTGGTGGAGCCTATTTTGTGAGTCTGTACCTTAATGTTAATCCGATAACGAATGCGAAAGGTGACTATATAATACATGTGAAGAATATGATCAAGAATACTATAGAAGGCCTTGACAGGGCTACTTCTAAAAAGGTGAAAGGAGACCTTGATAAGATTGACTCGTATGTTCTCGGAAACAAGAGGGAGTTTAAAAAAGGACTTGCTATCCTGAGCTCTAAAGAAAGGAATTTCTGGAGGGAATTTCATCTTTCAGTCACTGTAAAGAATGAAGTTATAGTTGACAGGACACCACACATAAAACCACTCCTTGACATATTGGACAACTATCAGCGGTATGCAATCCTCCTTGTAGGCAGGGAATCAGCACGATTATTTATCATCCATCTCTGTGAGATAGAAGAATATACAGAGGTTCATACCGCTGATGTGCCTGGCAGACATAAAAAGGGTGGCTGGTTTGCACTTTCAGAGAAAAGTTATGAAAGGCACATAGATTATCATGTTGGTCTGCACCTGAAGGATGTGCTTAAGCAATTAGACTCGTTTCTCTCCCACGAATATGTTGGCCGGCTGATAATCGGCGGCTCAGAAGAGGCTGTTACAAAGGTAAGGGCCATGCTTCCACAGACAGTAGCGGATAAGGTTATAGGAACATTCCAGGCAGAGATGTATGCAAAGAGCAATGAGATACTTGAAAAGGCACAGCCTGTGCTCCAGGCATTTGAGAAAAAGAAAGAGGCTGAGACTGTTGATAAACTACTTACTGGAGCCTTGAAGAATGAAAATGGGGTTATAGGTATAGAAGATGTGCTCAATGCCCTGCAGGAAGGACGTATCATGAGGCTTGTATTCTTAGAGGACTATAAACAATCTGGATTGATATGCAGAAATTGCGGGTATCTTACTGTCCAGCATATCTCAATCTGTCCTTACTGCAAAGATGAAATGCAGAAGGTAAACTACATTGTTGACCTTGCAGCACAGAAGGCGGTTGAGCATGGAGCATTCGTTGAGATAATATCTGAAAATAAAAAGTTGCAGGACTCTGGAAGTATTGGTGCATTTTTGAGATTCTAAAACGACAGTGACGAGTTAGCACGGTGAACCTAAAGAACTCAATAAACTTGTTACTCGTTACTTGTTACTCGTTACTTGTTCTTACAGCTTGTTCATCACAAAACCGTCTTGACGGTTATATCTATTACAGACTCAATACAAATCCAACTACTCTTGATCCTGCCCTTATAGTTGATGTCACAGGTGGTTCAATATCAGCAAAATTATTTAATGGTCTTGTCAGGCTCGGGGATGACCTGAGCATCCAGCCTGATATCGCTAAAAATTGGTCAATATCCAGAGACGGCCTGACATATATTTTTAAATTAAGGTATGGTGTATATTTCTCGAATAAACGAGAGGTTAAGTCCTATGATTTTAAGTATTCCTTTAAGAGAATATTAGACCCTAAAACCAGGTCTCCTAATACATGGGTGCTTGAAAAAATCCTCTGTGCAGATGACTTCATGAAGGGAAGGGCTGGGGATGTTAAAGGGATAAGGGTGATAGATGATTATACACTTGAGATCCGTCTCAAAAAACCATTCTCTCCATTTCTCAGCCTTCTTACCATGACCGCTGCCTATGTCGTTCCCCAGGAGGAAGTAGATAGATGGGGGCCTGATTTTTCGAGCCACCCTGTCGGAACAGGTCCTTTTGTACTAAAAGAATGGCTACCAAACAGGGAGTTAAAACTTGAAAAAAGAGAGGGTTATTTTGATGTTCCTGCAAATGTGAAAGGAATCATTTACAGGATAATCCCTGAAGACCTGACTACAGTAACAGAATTCGAACTCGGCAACCTTGATGTAATTACAATACCAGTATCAGAGTATTCGAGATATAAAAACCACCCCAAAAGGCAGGGTCTTATCTCGTCCATTAAAGGCCTGAATACTTATTATCTCGGCCTTAATTGTTCAAAACCGCCCTTTAATAATCTCAGCCTCAGAAAGGCGACGAACTATGCTATTGACAGGGAAAAGATACTGCATACGATTTATGAAAGGCGTGGAAGATTGGCATCAGGCCCTGTGCCTGATATCATGAGAAAGTGGGATATGCCGTCTTATTATGAATACAATCCTGAAAGGGCAAGGGAATTGATTAAAAAAGAAGGGCTGGATGGCATTACAATAAATCTTTACATAACAGCGGACCAGGAAGTTATTGATATAGCAGAGGTTATCCAGTCTTATATCAGGGCTGTCGGGATAGATATAAAGATAAAGCAGCTCGAGTGGAGTGCTTATAAAGAGGCTATTAATAAAGGTGAACCCGATATGTTTTATCTTAGCTGGTGGGCTGATTACCCTGACCCTGAGAATTTCCTCTTCCCTTTATTTCATTCTTCTAACCACGGTGCAGGCGGAAACAGGACGAGATATATAAACCTGACTGTAGATTCATTGATAGAGAAAGGCCAGCATGCCCTTGACCAGAAGACGAGGGACTCATATTACAGGCAGGCGGAGGAGATAATTGTTAAAGAAGTGCCCTGGGTCATCTTCTGGCACAGGACAGATTTTACAATCAGACAGCCATGGATAAAAAACTATAAAATCTACCCGATATATAGTATGGATAAAGGCACAGAGGTATCGCTTTGAATACATATCTCTTAAAGAGGCTTTTTCTTTTAGTCCCGCTCTTATTGGGTGTGACATTGCTTACATTCACCCTCACAAAGGCACTGCCAGGTGACCCTGTTTTGAGTATGGTAGGAGAAAGGGCGCAGCCTGAGGTTATTGAGAAGATAAGAAAGGAACTCGGTACTGATAAAAATGTATTCAGCCAGTATCTTGGATATGTAGGGCTGATGCTGAAGGGTGAATTTGGACGTTCATATTACACAAATAGAAAGGTATTTGACGACATCCTTTTAAAGTTTCCAAATACCTTAAAGCTTGCACTGGGCGCTATGATTATTGCCATCCCTGTTGGCCTGTTTTTAGGCTTTATCTCTGCCTATAAAAAAGATACAATCACAGACAGGGTTATATCATCACTCTCAGTGACAGGCCTGAGCCTTCCTGTTTTCTGGAGTGGACTTTTGCTCATGCTTTTCTTCAGCCTTAAGCTTAAACTTTTTCCCCCTTCTGGTACTGGTGACATAAGATTTCTTATCCTGCCCTCGATAACCCTTTCCCTGCCTGCTATTGCTACGCTCACAAGGGTTACAAGAACCACACTAATAGAAATCTATGATATGCCCTTTGTTGCCACAGCAAGGGCAAAAGGGATAACAGAGCTTAAGATAAATTTCATCCATGTCTTTAAAAATGCATTTATCCCTCTTGTAACTGTAATAGGGCTTGATTTTGGAAGTTATCTTAACGGTGCAGTCCTGACCGAGACAATATTTGGATGGGATGGTATAGGAAGATTCACTATGGAGGGGATAATAAAGAGGGACTATCCTGTGATAATGGGATGTATAATTGTGGGCACTATTATTTTTGTGCTTATCAATCTGCTTGTGGATGTCATTTATCATTATCTTGACCCGAGAGTAAGGTTGCATGAGAATAGCAGGTAAGATTTCTATAGCCATACTGATTTTAATATCTTTACTTTCTCTGTTTGCACCATTTGTATCCGGGTACAACCCTGACAAGATAAATCTTGATAGCCTAAAGGAACCTCCGAGCTTTGAACATCCATTCGGGACAGACAATAAGGGCAGAGATATCTTCTCGAGGGTACTTTACGGAGGCAGGATCTCGATAAGTGTAGCTCTAACGGCTGCATTTTTCTCTATGGGGATAGGGCTTGTTGTCGGCCTCTTTTCAGGGTATTTTGGAGGTAAGATTGATACAGCTATTATGGCCCTTGTTGACCTGATACTTTCTTTCCCCACACTCCTTCTTGCTATAGGTGTCTCAATTATATTTCCACCTGGTATCTATACTGTGATGATAGCAATTGCTGCAGTAGGTTGGGCCTCATTTGCAAGGCTTATAAGAGGATATATATTGACCCTGAGGGAAGCCCCTTTTGTAGAGGCAGCGAGGGCTTTGGGATGCAGTGATATGAGGATACTGTTTGTGTATCTTATGCCCCAGTGCATTCCACTTTCACTTGTAATGATGGGGCTGAAACTCGGAGGTTATATATTGACAGAGGCATCATTGAGTTTTTTAGGATTAGGTGCTCAACCTCCAACAGCAACATGGGGTTCTATGATAAGTGCAAACAGGGCTTATATTTCTTCAGCCCTGTGGATGGTACTTTTCCCAGGGTTAATGATTGCCGTTACTGCTCTATGTTTTAATACCCTGGGTGATACTTTGAGAGACAGGTATGGCCTACATTTCCATTAGTCTTTCTTCTTCTTCCTGTTGTGTCTTGCATTCTATACACATGGTTGTAACAGGCCGGGCTTCGAGCCTCCTTATATCTATCTCCTCTCCACATTTGTCACATATACCGAATACACCATTGTCAATTCTATCTATGGCATCCTCGATCTTCTTTAAAAGTCTTTGCTCTCTTCCTCTTAACCTTAGCATGAAACTTCTTTCTGCCTCAGCAGATGCCTGGTCGCCAAGATCAGGAAATATGGTCTGGCCTGGAAGAGAATTAAGGGCTTCCTCAGCCTCTGCAAGAAGGGACTCCCTTTGCTGAATCAGTTTTTTCTTTATCTCCTGTATCTTTTTCTCCCTCAATTTTTTATCTCTCTTAATATTTCTACGCTGTGCCATAAAATTTCCTGTATTGAGTTTTGATAGCCTAACAAAAATATTCAGTTTTAGTCAAGACGGACGCTACCCAGGTAGAAAAAATCTTTGACAATAAAAAATTCTTCTGGTAATTTGATAATAAATTGAGAGGTCTTAAATTACAATATAGTGAAAAGAATAACTTCCTCGCATGGGGTGTGTTTGAAGATGCATCCTTTGACCCTAAAAAGAGACTTCTTCCAAAAGGTATAATGCCTCTCCCTAAAATCCTTATACTCGGAGTTGGGAATCTCCTTTTAAAAGACGAGGGAATTGGTATACATGCCATAAGGGAGCTTGAAAAATCTATTTTGTCTGAAAATGTTCAATTAGTCGAGGCTGGGACGGTTAGTCACCAGCTTCTTCCGTTATTCAATCAGATAGATTATCTTTTTGTCATTGATGCCTTAGAGGCAGGGGATAGACCTGGATCAATCTACAAATTTTCTCCGGAAGACATTGGGTTTAGGTACGAACAAAAACTATCACTGCATCAGATGAGCCTTATGGATGTTTTAAATATGGTGGCTCTAACAGGGAAAATGCCAAAGACCATAATATTTGGGATTCAGCCGGAAGATGTTTCTTCATGGTCTTTAGAACTATCTGATACAGTCAGAGAGGCTATACCGAGAATAAAAGAACTAATTCTTGCCGAGTTGAAAAAGATAAATGCAGATCAAATACAGAATGAAAGAACAGGTTGATGAAATATGTGTCTTGCAGTTCCATCTAAAATAATCAGCATTGAGAATACCATGGCTATCGTGGATGTGTATGGTGCACGTAGAAATGTAAGCCTTCTGCTTATACCAGAGGATGTGAATGTCGGTGATTATGTGCTTGTTCATGCTGGGTTTGCAATCCAGAAGATTCAGGAGGACATAGCACAGGAGACCCTCAGACTTATCAAAACAGTCTTTGAAGAATAAGCACCTATGCTTGTCATGAATTATTCCTTTATGTTAATCTTCATCAAAAAGAGAGGGCTTATAAATGCTTAAAAATGACCGCTGGATAAGGGAAATGGCTGCAAAGGGTATGATAGAGCCTTTTAATGAAGACCAGGTCAGAGAGGGCGTTATCTCTTACGGTGTAAGCTCATACGGATATGACATGAGGATTGCTGATGAGTTCAAGATATTCACAAATATTAATAATACTATTGTTGACCCGAAGACACTTAATCCGGAGAGTTTTATTGATTTCAAAGGAGATATATGTATAGTCCCACCAAACTCATTTATACTCGGCCGCTCAGTGGAATATTTCAGGATTCCGAAGGAAATTATTGTGATATGTCTCGGAAAGTCAACATATGCGAGATGTGGCATTATCATAAATGTGACACCGCTTGAGCCTGAATGGGAAGGCTATGTTACTATAGAAATATCAAACACAACACCACTTCCAGCAAAGATATATGCAAATGAGGGCATAGCCCAGCTGCTTTTTATTGAAGGCTCAGAGATATGTGAGACATCATATGCTGATAAGTCAGGTAAGTACCAGGCCCAGAAGGGAATAACACTGGCCAAACTATAATAATAAAAATAGTCACTGGTCAATTAAACAATGACTAATGACTATTGACTAATGACTGTAGTTGTTGATGGATGACTGCTAAAGGCGGGGTTAAGATGTCAGCAGGTGAAAGATTAATACTTGCCCTTGATGTGTCTGAACATGACTATGCGATTGAACTTGTTGAGAAGTTCAAGGATTATGTCGGAATCTTCAAGGTCGGCCCTGAACTTTTTACATCCTCTGGCCCGAAGATAGTTGAAGATATAAATAAAAAAGGCAAAAAAGTCTTCCTTGACCTTAAGTTCCATGATATCCCGAACACTGTCTCAAGGGCAGCCATTGCTGCAGCACGGCTTGGAGTATATATGTTTAATGTACACGCATCGGGTGGTCTTGAGATGATGAGGAAATGCAGGGACAGTGTTGTTGAGACATGTCTTAAAGAAAACATGGAGAGACCAAAAATTCTTGGTGTAACAGTGCTTACAAGTATCTCAAAGGATGTTCTCAGAGACGAAGTTGGTATACAGCACAGCCTGAAGACACATGTGAAATATCTTTCAGGACTCGTCCTCAAGGCTGGTCTTGATGGTGTAGTTGCATCCGCGAGAGAGGTTTCAATAATAAGAAATCACTATGGAAAGGGATTCTTGATAGTAACCCCTGGCATCAGACCCTCATGGAGTCCACCGGACGATCAGAAGAGAACTATGACTCCCAGAGAAGCTATCAGGGAAGGGGCTGATTATCTTGTTATGGGGAGGGCTATCCTGCAGCAGGCCGACCCCCTGAAGGCTATTGAATTGATAACCCTTGAGATACTTGCTGTCTGATGTTTAACCCTGCCATCCTTTCCCCGCTCACAGTGAGCAGATGACGGTATCAGGCTACAAGAAGTGCCATAGCATTTGGATATCAGTCTTTGAGCCTATTGATGGGCGGAAAATTTGCGTGCTCATTTATAAATCCTCCAATGGCTTAGCACCATGACAGATTGCAACTATTTCAACAATCCCTCCTTTAAGACGATAAACGATTCTGTAATTCTTATAAATTCTTTCCCGTAGGTTCTCATCTTTTTTATATTCTGGAACAATGCGTCCTGCTTTAGGAAATTGTGGAATGGATTTAATGATAGCATTGACTTTCTTTGCAAAAAGCGCAGCATAATATTCAGAATCTCTGGCGATATAGTTGCAAATGTTTTCAAAATTAGAAGCGGCTCGTGGAGACCATTTTATTTTGTAAGCCATTTAGACATCCGCTTTTCAACTTCTTCGTGAGGTATCCCTTTACCTTCATCCAGTTCTCTCAAGCCGGCATCAACCTGCAGTTTGAAATATAGCTCTGCCATAATGTCATCAACCGTTACATCTTCAGGAAGGGATTCAATCATATGAATAACTTGCTTTTTTATCCCTGCCATTAAGTCACCTCCTTGATGCTTAAAATATACCATTTGAACCAATCCCTTAACAAGTGGTCATAATTTCGCCTGATGATTCCAGGCTAAAAGAAGTGCAGAGCCTACAGATACCGTTTCCGAAAAGCACGCCGCCGTTTTGCGAACTACAAAACAACAAATTCTCTGTGAGCAAAACGGTGGAACGAGCACAATTTAATTTTATCATAGAGCGAGTGTCGTGCTTTTTCGGTGTTATGTGCAGGCACGCCACTATGGATTACAATATTTTCGAAAGAGTCGCCTTGCCAAATTAGAAAGGTGATCAATCTGTCCTGCTCGACATTTTCGGAACAACTATTTCGAGTTTAAAGTTAGTCCCACCATGTTTTCAAGTTTATAATGGGTTTATATCATAACATCGTATACTTAAAAAATATCATAACATCGTATACTATAGGGAACACTTTTCGTCATTCCTGCGAAAGCAGGAATCCAAAAGAAAGGTTCTGGATTCCGTGTCAAGCACGGAATGACATTTTCTGGTCAATAACAAAGAGAATATTGCAGGTTTACT
>JACRGU010000117.1 GCA_016212245.1 Nitrospirota bacterium | reverse complement strand
TCACCGAGAGCTTTTTTTATCTTTTCGCTTGCCTCACCAATTAATACAATTGCCCTTACCCTTTCTCTCACTAAATGTCTCAGTAACGAAAAATCTCCTGCCTTATCTCTTCCACCTGCGATTAAAACAATTGGCTCCGTAAAGCTTTCAAGTGACTTGATGACTGCACCTACATTAGTCCCTTTTGAATCATTGATATATCTGATGCCATTTATCTCTCTGACAAATTCAAGCCTGTGCTCAAGACCAGGAAATTCTCTCAAGGAATCTATTACTGCCTCCAGTGGGCAGTCTGCAAGGAGAGCCATGGCCGAAGCAGCCATGGCATTCTCCAGGTTATGGACACCCTTTATCTTTATCTCATCAGCAGCGATAAGTGACGAGTGACGAGTGACGCCCGCCCCGCTTCGCTGAGCGAGGCCGGGGAGTGACGAGTCAGAGAAATTACAATAGATTCGCCCCTCTTTGAAATAAATACCTTCGACCTCTCTTTTACGACTGAAGTAAAAGATCCTTTGGTTTTTACTTTTCACTTTCAACTTTTCACTTTCAACTTTTATTGTCTCAGGGTCATCTGCATTAATTACCAGAAAATCGTCCCCCTGCTGGTTTTCAAATATCTTTGCCTTTGCATCTCTGTATTCTTCGAATGAGTGATATCGGTCAAGGTGATCAGGGGTAATGTTCAGGATAGTAGCACCCTTTGGCCTGAAATCCTTTATTGACTCGAGCTGAAAGCTCGATACCTCAGCAACGATGTAGTCGTAAGGCGTGAGGCGTGAGGCGTGAGACGAATCATCATTTATCCCCTTACCCCTTACGCCTAACGTCTTACGGATTTCCTCTGTCAATGTATTTCCTATATTCCCACCTAAAATGGTTTCAAAACCACCTTTTCTCATCATAAAGTCAAGCAGGGCTGTTGTGGTTGACTTACCATTCGTTCCTGTAACAGCGAGAAAGGGGGTAGGAATTATCTGATATGCAAGTTCAAGCTCGCCAATTATCGGAATGCCTTTTGCTTTTGCATTAGCAATGGGTGGAATGTCAAGCTGAACGCCAGGGCTGACGACTATCATATCAGCTGATATGAATATATCTTCCGGGTGTCCTCCTAATACACGTTTTATAGAAGAATTAAGCTTTTTTACAAAATCATTTAATTCATATTCTGTTTTTTTGTCTGTTACTGTTACATCAGCTCCGAGTTCTGATAAAAGGTTTGCTGCGCCTACGCCGCTCCTGGCAAGGCCTACTACGGTTACTTTTTTATCCTTTATTCCCATCCTCACCTTTCTTTGCAACCCTGTAATCTTTCCCTATCTTGCCATTTGCAATTGTTTTTATCTTCCCCTTTTTCTTTGCAAATTCTGTCTTTGTCTTTGAACTTTGAACTTTGAACTTTGAACTTTTCTTATACGATGCCTTCTTCACATTAAGCGCATCATAATCTGCCTTTGTAAAATAGATGACAGGTTCTTCTTTATTTGCCATTATCTGGAATCCCTTATCAATCAGTAATTCTGCTTCTTTCCATAGGTTTTCCCTGCTTGGACTGCCGAGGAGGGCAACTACAACTGTATTCTTTTCACGTTCACCGGCACATGCAAAACAATGCCCTGCCTTACGGGTATATCCTGTCTTACCACCCACAAGGTCTTCATCAACCCACAAAAGTCTGTTTGTGTTTTCAAGAAATAGGGCCTTCCCCCTTTCTGTCGAGACCTCTGCAACACGGGTCCCAATGATCTCTTTCAGTCTGGGATATTTGAGCGCATGTCTCATTATCTTTGAAAGGTCATGGGCTGTAATATACTGGCCAGGGCCAGGAAGTCCATGTGGGTTTATGAATTTTGTATCCTTTGCTCCAATGGCAATCGCCTTTCTATTCATAAGCTGGACAAACTTAGCTTCTGAACCAGCTACAGCTTCTGCAAGGGCTGTAGCAGCATCATTTGCAGACCTGAGAAGCGCTGCATAAAGAAGCGCCTCAATTGTTACCTTTTCTCCTGCCTTAAATCCAGCCTTTGTTGGAGCAACACTGACTGCTCTTTTGCTTATAGTAATAACATCATTGAGGTCTGCCTTTTCAATTGCCACAATAGCAGTCATCAGCTTTGTTGTACTCGCAGGAGGAAGCTTAAGGTTTGGATTTTTTGCATAAAGCACCCTTCCTGTTGACGCATCCATAACAAGGGCGGCACGAGAACGAATCTCCTCCGCATAAGAAGTGAAAAGTGAAAAGTGAAAAGTGAAAAGTGAAAAAACCAAAAGATATAGAAGAATCTTTGTATTAACTTTTAACTTTAAACTTTTAACTTTAAACTTTCCCATGGTCACCTCACCTTTAATGTTGCTAAGCTCAATAGAGCCAGTATAATTCCGACTATCCAGAACCTCACAATAACTTTTGGTTCCGGCCATCCCTTTAACTCAAAGTGGTGGTGGATAGGTGCCATTTTGAATATCCTCTTGCCAGTCAACCTGAATGATGTCACCTGAAAGACAACAGAAAGGGTCTCTATTACAAATATTCCACCCACAACTGCAAGAACAATCTCGTGCTTTGTAATTACTGCGAGCGTACCAAGTGAACCACCAAGTCCAAGTGAACCAACATCTCCCATGAATACCTCTGCAGGATATGAGTTATACCAGAGAAAACCTAAAGAAGCACCTAACATAGCACCACAAAAAACTGTAAGTTCTCCCGTGCCTGGCAGATAGAGAACCTGCAGGTACTGAGCAAGTCCCTTATGCCCTGATATATAAACCAGTACCCCATTTGCCAGAACTGCTATACCCACAAGCCCTATGGCAAGGCCATCAATACCATCTGTCAGGTTAACTGCATTTGATGAGCCCACAATCACAATAATTGAGAACGGTATATAAAACCACCCAAGATCAAAAAGCCATTTTTTGAAGAATGGTACGCTGAGAACATCGCTGTAAGGGTCCTTAGGGTTCATGTAAAGAAAGATACCAATTAAAAGTGCAAGTGCTATCTG
Organism: Nitrospirota bacterium; assembly: GCA_016212245.1. Taxonomy (GTDB): domain Bacteria; phylum Nitrospirota; class Thermodesulfovibrionia; order Thermodesulfovibrionales; family SM23-35; genus JACRGU01. Next base: position 10,370 of record JACRGU010000117.1, on the reverse strand, counting down.
TGCACCGAACTTATAACACGCACGCAGACCTTTCGGGTTTTTCTTTACAATCTTCAAATAATCATCAAGAAGGCCAATGCCACCAAACCCTGCGAGGGAAATAATCATAACCCATATATACATATTCTTCAGGTCACCCCATAGCAAGATAGATAGAAGGATACAGATTATAATCAGGATTCCTCCCATTGTAGGGGTGCCTGCCTTGCCCATATGTGCCCTGGGACCGTCATCTCTTATCTGTTGTGTCATACTTAATCTCTTTAGTCTGCTTATAATCCACGGACCCAATATCAGCGCAAAAAGCATTGCTGAAAGCACAGCGAGGGATGTTCTAAATGTGATATACCTGAACACATTCAGGGGTGAAAGCCAGTCATGCATGCTGTAAAGAAGGCTATATAGCATATTACGGCTCCATTCACCTAATACCTAACTTCGGGGAAGGGCTACTAATGTGTTTCAGTAATTTTGAATCATAGGAATAAGTTGTCTTACTTTTTTCTTTATATGCATCTATAGCTAAATCAATAAGCTTATCAACCAGTTCTGAGAATTTGATGCCAGTAGCCTCCCATAAATAAAAAGAAATAGAACCGGGTATGGTGTTTATTTCGTTTATAAATATCTCGCTCTTCTCTGTATTAACAAGAAAATCTACTCTGGCAATACCACGACAATCAACAGCCCTGAATGTATCAATAGCTAATTTCTGAATCTTTTCTGTAAGCTCTTGAGAAATTGGAGCAGGTATTCGGCGATCCGCACCTTTCAAACCTGAGGTCTTACCGCCCCTCAAATATTTTTCATCATAATTTAAGAATTCTTCCCATGAAACAGGTTGTTCACACACCGATGGAATTGGTTCTTCGTTGCCAAGTACAGAACAATTTATTTCTATAGCACCCTCTAACGACTCCTCTACTATCAAACGTCTGTCATAATGGCTGGCAACTTCCACGGAGTACATCAAATCTTCTCTGTTTTTAGCCTTTGAAATGCCTATGCTTGAACCCAGATTTGCAGGTTTTACAAAAAGAGGGTATTTAAGATTCGTCTCTATTTTGGCAATTATTTTTTCTTGCTTATCTTCCCATTCATTCCTTAAAAACCAGACATAGTTCGCTACAGGCAAATGGTTTTCTTTAAAAACTGCTTTCATAGCAATTTTATCCATTCCAAGAGCCGAGCCAAGGACACCTGCACCAACATAAGGTATGTTGGCTAACTCCAGAAGCCCCTGCAATGTGCCATCTTCACCATATGTCCCATGAACGAGGGGAAAGGCTACATCTATTATTTTTATTATTTTTAACGGCGCCCCTTTAAACCACCTTTTAGATGCCGTGACCAATGATTTAACAGAGGGATCAGGTATAATATAAACTTTCTTTAAATCAGGAATTAATGATGGCAAATCTTTAAAGTTTTCAAGATTAAATAGTTTTTCGCCAGTAACCCAATATCCCCCTTTTGTGATGTAAATTGGCACAACTTCATACTTATCCTTATCAATAGCCTGCATAACCTGATGAGCAGTAACGATCGAAACCTCATGTTCAACAGAACGCGAACCAAATATCACACCTATCTTTAATCTTTTCACTTTTTATCTTTCTCTCTTTCCTCAGCTTCACTCATTGTATGTATCCGGCAAGTCGTTCTCAAACAAGACAACATCGCCAGCCTTTAAAATATCCTTAAATTTTTCTGTTGCATCTTTTAGACTTTTTTCGACAAATATATTTGTCTCGGGGAACCCAGCTTCTTTTAAGCCCTCAAAAATAGGCTTTGTCCTCTTAGGCCCGATCAAAAATACAAAATCACATACCTTAGCTGCTGCAATTCCTATCTGTTTATTCTCCTCATACTCCCTCTCACCAAGCTCTACAAGCCCTGGGGTCACTAAGACCTTTCTTCCACCTTTAAACTCACCCAGCACTTCCAATGCCATCTTTGCACCTACTGGATTTGTATTAAAGGCATCATCTATTACAGTTACCCCTCCTGCCCCACGAATCAACTGTAACCTATGAGGTGTAGGTTCTAATATCTTTATAGCTTCTGCAATTTCATTAAGGGACATTCCAAATTCCAAAGCAACTGTAGCTGCTGCTAATATGTTATAAACACTATGCTTACCCAGAAGTTTGCAATAAAAAGGCACGGCGTCTCCCCTACTATTCTGTGCTAAGAAATAAATTCCCTGATTACTCGTAGAAATATCCATTGCCATAAGATGTAATTTCTTGTTATTTTTATTAATTCCATAACGTAGAACCTTTTTATCATGTGTCCTATTAGCAAGGTGCCTGCAATTTTCATCGTCATTATTAAATACTGCTATCCCATTAGCAGGCAATGATTCAATCAGTTCATATTTTGTATCTATTATGTTCTTGATGGTTTTAAACATTTCGAGATGCTGCGGACCTATGGCCGTAATTGTACCGACCTCTGGTTTAACTAGTTCGCACAACTCTTTTATATCACCCTTCTCTCTCGCTCCCATTTCAACAATAAATATCTCGTGCCCTGGTTTTAACTCACCCCTTATTATTTTGCAAATACCCATCGGGGTATTGAAACTCCCCGGGACTTTCAAAACCTTATATTTTGTTGAAAGGATATGGGCCAGAAAATCCTTTGTGCTTGTTTTCCCATAACTCCCTGTAATGGCAATTACCTTAGGCTTCAGCTTTTTGATCTTTTTCTTTGCTAATCTAAGATATAGATTGTTGATTACTGTCTCCAAGGGATAAATGAGGATATTAGACAATATAAGTAAAAACGGAGCAAAGAAACTAGTTAAGAATATCCCCGATATAAAGATAATTAGAGAAAGCTTTGAAAGATTGTATATCACAAAGCTTAACAACATCAGCATCAAGATAGAAAGCCTCGTAGCCCTTGCAGTGAAAACTAACTTTTTTTTAGGTTCTTTAATAGTCCTAACTGCCAATATTTTATTAGGATTATTGATAAGCCACTTTATAAATCTTTTACTCCTATACCCTTCAAGTTGAAGCATGTGGAGAAACATAATAAGCCTTAAAATAGTAATTAACAGCAGTGCTCCAATAGTAATGACTCCGATTATAGGTAGTAGAATATTAGCCATAATTCTTAACACCTTTTATATCACCAAAAAATTTTGAAACAATTAAACAGAAATCTGAAAATCTATCCAGGTATGAAAAATGGCCTGCACCTTCAAGAACAACCAGGCCGGCATCCTTTATCTCTTTTTCCATTATTTTTGCATAAGATAAAGGCACATCTTTATCATCTTCTCCCCATATAAGTAGTGTAGGTGCCATAATCTTTGACAAGAGCCATCTTAGATCTTCATTGACAATCTTAACAAGGGTAGCCCTCATAATACCGATTTGCTGTTGATAATCTTTAGAGCCAATTAAACGATATAAACCATTAAGTAAGCGTTCACCATATTTGCCAAAGATAGAGTGGGATAAAATTCTCTTGCTAGCCTTTGCAACTGTCACTTTAATATGGTACTTTAATGTCCTCTTTGGTTTAATACCAGCACTGTCAACAAGCACCAGTTTATTCACCGTCTCTGGAAAATTCGCAGCCAGCCATATAGCCACCCTTCCTCCAAAAGAATGGGCTATTATATTTGCCTTTTTTATACCCATTGCATTAAAGAACTTAGTAACAAATTTCCCATAGTTTTCAGTTCCCCATGGCTCTATAGGAAGTTCACTCTTACCGAATCCTGGAAAATCAAAAGCGTATACCTTATAGCTTTTTGACAGATAGTCAAAAACTGGCTTGAAACTTGCCACTTCTCCTCCCCACCCATGCATCAAGATAACGGTATCTCCTTCACCAGCAAAATCATAGAAGACCCTTAGCCCTTCTAATTCTATAACCATCACTATGTCCAATAATAGATATTACGACTTTCTGTTTTCTTCATTATTCTTCCCTTTTATTCTTTGCTTGATTGCCTTTTCTAATATTTCCCTGTCATTAAATCTATACCTCACACCTTTAATCTCCTGATAATCCTCATGTCCCTTGCCTGCAACAAGGACAATATCTCCGTCGCCTACCAGCATAATAGCTCTTTTGATTGCCTCTGCTCTGTCAGGTTCGATTAGATAGTTTCTCCTCACAGCTCCTGCTTCAATCTCTCTAATTATTTCGTTTGGGTCTTCCGACCTCGGATTGTCAGAGGTGATAATCACAAAATCGCTCAGTTTTGTTGCTACCGAACCCATCTTAGGCCTCTTCCCACAATCCCTGTCTCCCCCGCAACCGAAGACAGTAATACCACGAGGCAATGAGTTCGGAGTTCGGCCTGCCCCGCTTCGCAGAGCGAGGCCGGGGAGTTCGGAGTTTTCACCCCCTCCCTCGCCCTCCCCCCTCGAGGGGGAGGGGTGGGTGGGTGGGTTGACTAATGACTTTTTTATAAGTTCCCTCGCAGTAAGAATAAGCCTCTCGAGGGCATCCTCTGTATGGGCATAATCAACGATACACAGAAAATTCTGGTTAAGATTAACCTTTTCGAATCTGCCTGTGACGGTGCCTGCATTTTTTATACCCTCGAGAATTATGTCCCATGGAACTCCTATCGAGATTGATGCTCCGGCTGCAGCCATAATATTGTACACATTTGGTAGACCTATCAGAGCAGATGAGATATTATAATTCCTGCCACGGAATGCTATTTTGAACCTCAACCCTTCGAATGAACTATTGATATCCCTTGCCATAATGTCTGCTCCTATCTCAAGGCCGTATGTCAAAATCTTTTTGAGTTTTGAGTTTTGAGTTTTGAGTTTTGAGTTTAATCTTTTCCCATATAGGTCATCGAGATTTATTACAGAGGTCCCATCCTTATCGAGAAGCTCTCTAAACAATCTCTCCTTTGCCCTGAAGTAATCCTCCATAGTTTTATGGAAGTCCAGATGATCCCTTGTGAGATTTGTAAACACCACAGTCTTAAAAACAGTCCCATTTACTCTGCTCTGAGCAAGGGCGTGTGATGAGACCTCTGATATGATATGCGTGCACCCCGATAAGAGCATATCTCTTAAAAGTCCATGGAACTCTAATGCCTCGGGTGTTGTATATAATGCAGAGTAACTTTTGTCCTTTATCATGTATTGTATTGTTCCAATAAGACCGATTTCTTTTCCCCACGATTCAAGTATAGATTTAAGGAGATATGTCGTCGTTGTCTTCCCGTTTGTACCGGTTATACCTATAATTGTGAGCCTCTCAGAGGGCCTCCCGTAAAAATTATTCGTGATACAGGCAAGTGCCTTCCTGCTGTCCCTGACCTTAAGAAGTGGGAAGTGAGAAGTAAGAAGTGAGAAGTTTATTTCAGAGTCATACACTACTGCAACTGCACCATTTTTAATCGCTTCTTTGATAAAATCATGCCCATCATATTTTTCACCCTTCAGAGCCACAAACAGATGGCCTTCTTTTACCTTCCGTGAGTTATAAGACACGCCTGAGATATCTATATCCAGGCCCCCCCACCCCTGCCCTCCCCCTTCAGGGGGGAGGGTTAGGGAGGGGGTGTAATCGCAACCTTGAAGAACGTTGATAATATCTACGTTCTGAAGAAGTTCTCTAAGTTTCATCTCGATACCAGTATAAAATTTTTGTTAGGGTTGTCTTCCCTTGGCACATTAAGATATGACAATGCCTGATTCGCTATTTCCTTGAAAACAGGTGCGGCTACAACACCTCCGTAAATCTGGCCTTTAGGCTCGTAAATAACGATCATAAGAGCCATTTTAGGATTGTCAGCCGGCACAAATCCTACAAACGAACTTACATATTTTTCTTTTGAATATCTCCCTGTCTTTGGGTCTATAACCTGTGCTGTTCCTGTCTTGCCTGCTACCTGATTACCCTTAACTGAAGCACTATGCCCGGTCCCGCCTTCCTCAGCAACAGTTTTCAGTATATCTTTGAATGTCTCGGCTGTCTCTGTGGAAATTGCACGCTTCTTTTCATGTCCTCTGAAGGAAACAAGCACCTGACCTTCGGGTAACCTTATCTCAGAGACAACATGTGGTTTGACAAGAAAACCTCCATTCGCAATTGCGGAATATGCCCTGAGCATCTGGAGTGGTGTTACAGCAACCTCCTGCCCGATTGATATAGCACCGATAGAGGTACCTGACCATTTTTCTGGCGGATGTATCCATCCTGAAACCTCACCTGGTAAGTCTATCTCTGTCTTTTCACCAAACCCGAAAAGCTTCGCGTATTTATAAACCCTTTCCTTCCCGAGTTTCATACCAATCATGGCAGAACCAACATTGGAGGATTTCTGAATAACCTCCTTGAATGTAAGTACACCATGTCTGTGGGCATCGTGTATTACTTTTCCACCAACCTCAATACCTCCTCTGCTACAATCGAATTTTGTGTTGAGGTCAACTATCTTCTCCTCAAGGGCAGCGGTTCCGACAATTATTTTGAATATAGAACCTGGTTCATAGCAATCAGTAATAGCCCTGTTTCTCCTTTCAAAACCGCTTACCCTCATGGGATTGTTCGGGTCGTATGCAGGTATATTGGCAAAGGCCAGGATCTCTCCTGTAAATGGGTCCATCATGATAGCCGATGCTGCAGAAGCCCTCCATTTCAACATCGCCTTTTCAAGTTCGCTTTCGACAAGATACTGAAGCCCTTCATCTATTGTAAGCACAATATTATTCCCCTTTGCCTCTATATCCACTCCAGATGATAGGACTTTGCCACTTGCATCCCTGAAGAATAATATTTTTCCCCCGGTTGTCTTTAGATATTCGTCATATTCGAGTTCGATTCCTTCAAGTGCCTGGTTGTCCACACCAACAAAACCGAGGATATGAGAGGCAAGCTGTCCTTTTGGATAAAACCTTTTTGCTTCTGGCAGAAAACCCAGGCCCTTGATATCAAGCCTCCTTACCTTACCTGCAACATCAGAGTCGAGCTTCCTTTCGATCCACGCAAACCTTCCCTCCTGGGGCATCTTAGATAGAATCACTTCTGCCTTCCTGCCGATAGTCATTGAAAGTTTCTTTATACCAACATCATCAATAATAAGGCTTTCAGGGTCACAGTAAAGCGACTCGAGCTCAAGGTTTACCGCCATTTCTCTTCCTCTCCTGTCAAATATAATTCCCCTTCTCACCTGGATGTCTTCAACCTTTATATGTTGTACTCGTGCCCTCTCAGATAGGCGCTTATGGTTAAGTATCATCAGGTCTGTCAGACGCAAAAATACCGCAAAGAAACTGAAAATAATTACGGTATTCAGAATAATTGCCCTTTTTTTATTCATTTCCCTTGCGTTCAAGAGCAACCCTGTATGGTGCAGGTCCTCTCTGCTTCTTCACATGTATCACCCTGACTCTGTCAGGAAAGACAAAGCCATGGGTAAGGTGGAGCGGAGACAAAAGACTTGCCCTTTCGGCAAGTAGCCGCTTCCTCTCTTTAATATGCTCCATCTTCTTTTTTTCAAGGTCACCGAGATTGTACTCTAAGGTTGTAATGCTGGACCTGAGCCATACAAGACCGAACACACCAAAAAGCAGGAGTGCTATACACAAAAACTTTACAATAAATGATAACATATTTTTATTGCTACCTGTGCGTATCATATCTTCTCCGCTGCCCTGAGTTTTGCACTCCTTGAAGAAGGATTTACCATAAGTTCTTCAGGGCCAGGTGTGACAGGCTTCTTTGTAATGACCCTGAGAAATCCCTGTCTTACGCTATCTCTTATAAAATTTTTCACTATCCTGTCTTCGAGTGAGTGGTAGGAGATAACGCATAACCTTTCGCCTCTTTTTAGAAGCCTCAACGAAGAATCAAGCCCTGCCCTGAGCTCATCAAACTCTCTATTCACTTCTATCCTTAATGCCTGGAATGTCTTTGTTGCTGAGTGAAGTTTTCCCCTCCTGCCGTATACACCCTCCACAATCCCTGATAGTTCAGAACAGGTATCAATCGTCTTTTTACTTCTGTGGCTGGCTATTGCCTTTGCTATCCTTCTTGCGAGGCGCTCTTCGCCAAATTCTTTTAGAATACGCTCAAGCTCCTTTTCTGAATATCTGTTCACAACATCCCACGCAGATACTTCCTGCCTTCTATCCATCCTCATATCCAGACGTTCATCAGAAATAAAACTAAATCCCCTTTCGAGATTCTTTAGTTGCAGCATCGAGACACCGAGGTCGAAAAGGATGCCGTCAACCTCGGAGATTCCATGTGGATATAGCAATCTTTCTATTTCTGAAAGATTTCCACTCTTCAGGATGACCCTCCTGTCTGAAAGTCTTTTTCCAGCTATTTTCAGGGCCTCTTCATCCCTGTCAATACCGATAAGCTTCCCCCCCGGACCAATCAACTTTAATATCTCCTCTGAATGTCCCCCGAGACCAATTGTTGCATCAATATATATTCCACCTGACCTCGGGCTGAGCGCCTCAATCACCTCCCTGAGAAGAACTGGGAGATGCATTTTTTTCATTTAAAGACCGTAACCTGCAAGTCTTTCTTCAACAGACTTCTTATCTATCTTTGTAGGGTCAAACATAGCATCCCATTCATTTCTGTCCCAGAGCTCAATCCTTTCTATCTGACCGACTATAACAACATCACTATTTATGTCTGCATCCTCCCTGTGGGCTACTGGTATCAGGATCCTACCCTGTTTATCCATCTCCACCTCAACAGCAGAGGCAATAACCCTTCGCATAAAGAACCTGATCGCCTCATCTGATCTTGGCTTTGCCCGCACCTGTTCCTGAAGCCTATTCCATTCTTCTAAGGGATATACGTAGAGACAGCGATCAAAAAGGGCATTAGCAATGTATAGCTTTGTGCTATAATTAGTCGAAATGATTTCTCTGAAAGGGGCAGGGATAATAATTCTTCCCTTTGGGTCAACAGTGTAATAGTACTTTCCAGAGAAAGCTGGCACTTCTTCCTCCACTTTCTACCACTTTTTACCACCAATATAGATGAGAAGAAACCTATTGTCAAGAAAAAATTAAGTAAGAAATAACAGTTCCTATATCTGGGGGAATAGATTACAATGAGACTACTATATATTGAGCCGAGTCTTTATATGGATTACATAATATCCAGGAGATACCTTGTAATTGCCTAGAAGAGTAAAAATGTGTGATTCACCGGTAAAAGAGGCTTCTGGCATTAATTCTAATTTTATGTCCAGATTATTTCCCTGTACACTTCCCCTGGCCCTTGCATAAATATCTTTACCCTCGAATGAAATAGAATTGACTTCAATCAGATCACCTTTTATAACCATAGTACCTTTTATGCTATTAAAAAAACTGAATGGAACTAAGAAATCAAAAAAAGATGTATTTTTTAGTTGTGCATCCTTTATGAAAAATTTAAGGTCGCCCTGACTATTTTTTAACCTGAAATCTCCTGACAGGACACCCTTCCCCTTGATGCCTATGACTCTTAGAAGAGGGATATTGTCTATATTCACAGAGTTGATGTTCAGACTGATGTGATTTTCATTCCTGGACAAATTTATATTACCCAGAATTGTACCGTCACCGATATTTCCATGGAAAGATAGGTTTAACCTCATTATGAAAAAAAACAGGGGGTTAATACGACCAGAAATATCTTCGATAGACACCAGCGTATCGTTAGATTTATTCAATAAAAATTTTCCAATCCTGAAATTATAGAATAAACCTTTTTTGAAACCCTCAATCCCTATCCGAACATTTTCACCTTTGATAGAGCTCTCGAGCATATCTGTAATTAAACCCTCCGGGATCACTATTAACCAGAAAAGAAATATAAAACCTGAAATTGAGAAGATAGAAATAATGAAGATCTTTAATTTTAAATCTTTCACTTTGAATCTTGAATTTTAACGAGTGAGAGGGTCATTGTGATATTCAGTAACTCCGGGTTCTCAAATGATGTCTTGATTGCTGCCTTTTTTATAGACAAAATCATAGGTGTATTTTCAATCTTATAAAAGATGTTTATCATCTCATTCATGTTTACCTTTTCTATCTGAACTTCGGCCTCTTCCTCCAGGGCATCCTTTATCTCTCTCCTGCTAACAGGCTTCACAGATTTAATCTTATCTTTTAAGCCTGAAGTTGCAAAAACCTCATCAGCTGCCTGAACAATACCTCCTATTTTAGTAAGAGACTTTCTGCTTTTTAGAGAGTCCATCCTGTTTTTGAGTGATGCAAATTCCTCTTTGAGTAAAGACATCTCTTTCTGTTGAACCCTTAAATTTGCGAGTTCAGTTTTTGCAGATGAAAGGGCATTAGCCGATAAAATGCCGAGCACAATAAGCACCCCGATTCCACCTATTGGCAGCAAATTTT
>JACRGU010000115.1 GCA_016212245.1 Nitrospirota bacterium | reverse complement strand
GCAACATAGGAAGACGCCATGCTGATTGTTGTTGCAGGCATAAGATAAGGTGAGATAAGTGACGAGTGACGAGTGACGAGTGACGAGGATATTTTCTGTAATTCTCTCTCTATTGTGGTAATTCCACCACGACTTGACCCGATAATAACCCCGGCCGAGCTTAAAAGTTTTGAGTTTTGAGTTTTGAGTTTTGAGTTTTTTTCATTATAACTTTGAACTTTGAACTTTGAACTTTGAACTTGCAGGAGTCCTGCATCTTCTACTGCCATCATTGCGGCTGCCACTGCATAATGGACAAATGGATCAAGGCGATTTATCTCTTTTTGAGAAAGATATGCACCTGCATCAAATCCTTTTAATTCACCAGCAACCTTCCATTGCAACATAGAGGCATCAAACCTTGTTATTAGCCTGATGCCAGATAACCCTGCCTTAGCAGCCTCCCATGATTCATGAAATGAATTACCGAGAGGACTGACAGCCCCAATCCCTGTCACAACGATCCTTCTCATTGTTAACTATAATAGCATATCAGGTTTACAAGTTTTCTATACTCCGCCAAATGCGATTGTTTTATAACTCATAACCTGATAATATTAGCCTGTGATTGTAGTCGAGGCATTCAAGGGCAAGGCTGTTGCTGACCACAGGGTCGAGATTGTCGAAAGAAAAGGTACAGGCCATCCTGACTTTATCTGTGATTCGATTATGGAGATGATTTCTATTGCATTAAGCAGGGAATACACAAAAAAGTTTGGGACGATCCTTCATTACAATATAGACAAGGGGCTGCTTGCAGCAGGAAAAACCGATAAGAGGTTTGGCGGCGGAAGTGTTATAAAGCCCATGGAATTAACCATCGGCGACAGGGCAACCTTTATAGCAGGTGGGAAAAGAATACCTGTAAAAGAGATAGCTATCGAGGCAGCAAAATCGTGGGCCAAAAAAAACCTCAGATTCGTTGACCCTGAAAGGCATATAAAATACAGGGTTGTGCTTGCACCAGGCTCAGAGGAGCTAACAGATATATTCCAGAGAACAGGCGCTGTCAGGGTAGCCAATGATACATCGGCTGCTGTGGGTTATTATCCTATGAGCCCCACAGAAACAGTAGTCTTTGAGCTTGAGCGATGTCTAAACTCAAAACAGTTTAAAACAAAATTTCCAGAGACTGGGGAGGACATAAAGGTCATGGGGCTGAGGAAAGGCAGAGGGCTTGACCTGACGGTTGCAATGCCGTTTATCTCAAGATACATCGAGTCCGAAGAGGACTACTTTCTAAAAAAAGAGCTAATTCACAATGAGATGATACATTTCTTAAAATCCTATAAAGATTTTGACAGGATTGATGTCCATTTCAATACGCTCGACGAAATGGGAAGAGGTCTGGGAGGAGTCTACCTCAGCCTGCTCGGCACATCAGCAGAGGATGCGGACTCAGGACAGGTGGGGCGTGGCAACAGGGTTAATGGACTTATATCCATGAACAGGCCTATGGGCACTGAGGCAGCAGCAGGGAAAAATCCTGTAAGCCATGTCGGGAAAATCTACAATGTCCTTGCTCATAAGATTGCTAAGGACATCTATACAGAGGTTGAAGGATTGAGAGAGGTTTATGTACTCCTCTTGAGCAGGATAGGCACCCCCATAAACAGGCCACAGATGGCATCTGCGCAGATTCTTTTAAGCCGTGGTCGCCGGCTAAAGGATGTATCCCGAAAGATCAGGGATATATTCGAGAGGGAGTTATCAGATATATCAAAGTTCTGCAAAGCCCTCTCCAGAGGCGTATACCCTATCTGTTAGAGCTCCCTAATAAATGCAATTCTGTCAACAGGTATGACGATCCAGCCGCTTTCTGATTCGAGGTAAACATCATCCTCTCCAATCTCGATAAGTCTGCCTGTATAAGTCATGTCCCCCGTCTCCACCTCAACAATCTTCCCGACTAAATCTATCATAAATCTACCGCCTCCCTGTCCCCTGATTATGTACCACTTCAGCACCGATCAGAAAGATGCACGAAGAATAAAACACCCAGAGCAGAAAAACAACAAATGCAGTCAGCGGACCATATATGGTGCCGAATCTCATGACAGTTCCAACATACCATGTAAAAAGTGCGCCGATGAATGCGTGAGATATCTTCACCCTGTTATCACACCTATCCTTAATTCAGGGAAGATGGGTTTCAGTGTCTTGAGCAATGGGATCAGCGATGTTGCTATAAAGGAAATAAGGAGTATGAGGATTACAAGCGTAACAATAATCAATGACAGTATAATAGACCAGAAAAAGGGCCTTTTCTTTTTGACCTTGAAGATTATATTCAATGCATTCTCAATGGAGGAAAAGACCTGAAAAGACAGGATTCCATAAAGTACAAGGCTGAATTTACCAATCCCTTTGAATGTGATAAGTCTTCCTAACTCCTTTGTAATCCCTGATGTTATATCAGGGAAAAAACTTATGAGTTTGTTGAAGAAAAATTGATAGAACTTCTGATAATGTCCGAGAAGATATCCGAAAAGGGTTATCAGAAAAAGACAGAATGGAACAAAGGCCATCATAGTAAAGTAAGAGCTAGAACCTGCAAGCATAATCCTACCATCTCTAAAAAAATCTACAAAACTTCTTACTATAATTTTTAAATATTTCACCTGCCTTTCTCCCTCTCTCTAGCCTTGACATAAATCCTGATTGGAGTTCCCTTAAATAAGAATCTCTCCCTTAAACCTTTTTCTATATATCGTATGTGTGCATCCTTTAAAGCAGCAGGATAGTTTGTGAAGACCACAAAAATAGGTGGCTCTGTCTTAACCTGTGTTATATAGTAAAACTTTACTGCCTTCCCTTTATATATAGGCAAAGGCATACGGGATATAGCCTCTCTGAAAAACCTATTCAGCTCTGCTGTCGGTATCCTCTTCTTCCTCTCTTTTACTATCTCATCTATTATTGGGAATATCTTTGTAACACGTTTCTTCTCTATGGCTGATATAGTCAGGATTGGCACATACCGAATAAACCACATCTTCCTGCTCAATTCATCGCCTAATCTTTTATATGCCTCTTCAGGTTTATCAATAAGGTCCCATTTGTTCAGGAGAAAGACTGCACCCTTCCCATAACCTTCAACAATCCCTGCTATTTTCTGATCCTGCTCTACTATGCCCTCGATTGCATCTATAACGATGAGGGCTACATCACACCTCTCTATGCTCCTCAGTGCCCTGACCATCGAGAACCTCTCGATAGAGTAACCGACTCTGCCCTTTCTCCTGAGCCCTGCAGTATCTATCAGTAGATATTTCCTCCCATAGTAAGTGCATATAGTATCTATAGAATCCCTCGTCGTCCCTGGCACAGGGCTCACAATCATCCTCTTCCTACCTAAAAGGGTATTTATTAGGGTGGACTTCCCCACATTTGGCCTTCCGACCACTGCAATCTTTGGATAATCAATCTCCTCCTCAACATACGAGGGCAGGATAGAAGTCAATCTATCCATAAAATCATCGTATCCATAGCCAGCTACAGCAGAGAGAGGCCATAATTCATCAGTACCTATTGGATAAAAATCATGAACCCTTTCTTCATGCTTAAGAATGTCAATCTTGTTTACTACCCAGAACACCTTTTTACCTGATTCCCTGAGAAGCCTTGCAAGTTCCATATCAGATGGGGTAAGGCCATCCTTACCATCGAGCAGATGGATTATAATGTCTGCCTCTTCGATAGCAAAGATAGCCTGTTCTTTTATCTGTAAAAAAATGTCTTCAGGAGGTTCTGGATAAAAACCTCCTGTATCAACCACAACAAACTTTTTGCCTTCCCACTCTGCATCACCATAGTTTCTGTCTCTTGTAACACCAGGTATATCCTCAACAATCGCAGCGTGTGACCCTGTCATCCTATTAAACAGGGTAGATTTGCCCACATTCGTCCTTCCGACTATAACAACTATTGGTTTTGCCATAAGGTTAATTTTACACCAATGAGCAGTATCTTATAAAATAAAACAGCAATGAAAAACTATATGGTAATTATTTTTGTTACCTATCTCTTCGTCGTATTATTCGGCTACTATCTGAAGCTCTTAAACCTGAACCATCTAAAAAGATACGGGGCCAGTATACCATCTGAATTCGAGGGTTATATTGATGAAGAACTATTGAAAAAAGTGAGTGAGTATACCCTCGAACACAGCCGTCTTAATTTTATTAAATCTACTTTTAACAATTTAATCTTGCTTGTGTTTCTGTTCGGAGGTTTTTTAAACATCTACAATTCATGGATTTCCTCTTTGAACTGGCCTTTTGTCTTATCAGGTATAGCCTTTTTCCTGTTTTTAAGCTACGGCGGAACTATTCTTTCAATCCCTTTTAACCTCTACAGCACATTCAAGATAGAAAACAGATACGGGTTCAATACCATAACACCAAGACTATGGATAACTGACTTTTTGAAATCACTGCTTCTTTCCATAGCTCTCATGGGCATTGTGGCATCGGTTGGATTTTTCTTGATCCAGTCAAGTCCGAATTACTGGTGGCTATGGGTATGGGGGTTTTTCCTGATCTTCGGTCTTTTCATTATGTATATTTCACCTTATGTAATCGAACCTCTCTTTAATAAATTCACACCCATCAAGGAAAAAGAACTTGAGGATAAGATTAAAGAATTGATGCAGAAGGTAAATATCAGGGTCAGCAGGGTCTTTAAGATGGATGCATCAAAAAGAAGCCGCCACACTAATGCATATTTTACAGGCATCGGGAAGGTCAAAAGGATAATCCTCTATGATACACTACTCGAAAAGATGGAACATGATGAGATACTTGCTGTGCTGGCACATGAAGCAGGACACTGGAAAAAGAAGCATGTATTGAAACAGTTTATCATTTTAGAGGTCATCTCACTTGTAGGGATTAATATCTCTTTCAGAATTCTTCAAACAGATTTCCTTACGGATTTGTTTCAGATTAAACCCGTCACACTCTTTGCAAAGATTGTCATACTAAGTTTCATCGGAGGCATTATTTCTTTTCCACTCATTCCCTTAAGCAGTTATATTTCAAGACGATTTGAAAGAGAGGCAGACCATTTTGCATGTGAACTGACAGGAAATACAGAGAGTATGGCAGGTGCCCTGATAAAACTCTCCAGAGACAATCTTTCAAATCTCTATCCACATCCCCTGTATGCTGCATTTTACTACTCACACCCACCGGTAGTAGAAAGGATTAAAACACTCTGCGCACTCCCCTCTAAACCTCGAGGATAAACTCTATCTCTTTATAATCCTAATTCTTCAGGTGTACCAATCCTTCCGAGCACTGCTGATGCGGCTGCAACAACAGGATTTGATAGATAGACCTCGCTCTCAGGATGGCCCATTCTACCGACAAAATTTCTATTTGTTGTTGCTACTGCCCTCTCACCTTTTGCAAGTATTCCCATATGACCACCAAGACACGGGCCACATGTTGGTGTGGATATTGCTGCCTCTGCCTCTAAAAATATATCCAGCAGCCCTTCTTTCATCGCCTCCCTGTAAATCCTTTGTGTAGCAGGAATAACAATCATTCTAACATTAGGATTAACCTTCCTGCCTTTTATAACCATTGCAGCCTCTCTTAAATCCTCAAGACGTCCGTTTGTACATGAGCCTATAACGACCTGGTCAATAGTCACCTCAAAAAGCTCTGCAGCAGGTCTTGTATTTGATGGAAGATGTGGACATGAGACAGTAGGTGGAATCTTTGAGCAGTTATATTCACGCACAGCGATATATTTTGCATCGTTGTCAGATGTGTAAAACTTGTACTGTCTCTTTGCCCTGCCTTTTACATATGCCTCTGTTATTTCATCAGGCACAATTATTCCACTCTTGCCTCCAGCCTCTATAGCCATGTTACACATGGTAAGCCTTCCATACATTGGCAGAGCTTTTATTGTCTCACCCTCAAACTCCATTGCCATATAGAGTGCACCATCAACACCTATGTCTCCAACTGTATGAAGTATTAAATCCTTGCCTCCAACCCACTTATTGAGTTTGCCATAATATATAAACTTCATTGACTCTGGCACCTTGAACCAGCATTCCCCTGTTGCCATCGCAGCAGCCACATCTGTTGAGCCAACACCTGTTGAGAATGCCCCAAGTGCACCATAAGTGCATGTATGGCTGTCAGCACCAATGATTAAATCTCCTGGTACAACAAGCCCCTTTTCAGGTAAAAGCGCATGCTCAATACCCATCCTGCCTATTTCAAAATAGAGGCTGAGTTTGTATTCCTTTGCAAAGTCTCCTAATATCTTACATTGCTCTGCTGCCTTTATGTCTTTCTGTGGAGCGAAATGGTCAGGGATAAGTGCAATCCTGTCTTTATCAAAGACATCCTTTGCACCGATCTTTTTGAATTCTGATATTGCAATGGGTGCAGTGATATCATTTGCGAGTATTAAATCTACCTTTGCATTAATCAATTCCCCCGGCTCAACCTTTTTCTTACCTGAATGTGCAGCGAGTATCCTCTCAGTGATTGTCATACACCCTCCTGATACATTAAGCTTTTGAATACTATTATATCTATGCTAAATGAGGATTGACAAGAGAAGGAGATAAAATGGCGTCTATTTAAGAATCAGTGGGTTTTATGTATAATCTCTGGTAATCCAGAGCAAAAAGTATGACCCTATTAGCAGATGAAGACGTTTATGCTCATATTCCTTATACTCTTAGTAATATCGTTCTCGATAAACTCCTATGAACTGGTTGTCAGGGAATTACCGGCAGCCAAGGAGAAGAATCCAGATATCAGGGCTGGTAATCTGTTTATGCGTCTTTTTATCGTTTGTCTGATTGGTAGTTTCATAATAGCGATAGCTGTATT
>JACRGU010000114.1 GCA_016212245.1 Nitrospirota bacterium | reverse complement strand
TATCTTGATATAACAAAGAGCGTGATTATTTCATCCCCTGCTGGCTCGGGAAAGACAGAGAAGCTTGCAAGGCGATATGTCAGTCTACTGCTCGGTGGCTCTGAAATAGAGAAGATACTGGCAATCACCTTTACAGAGAAGGCTGCAGCAGAGATGAAGGAAAGGATTCTCAGAATACTCGAAAAGGAAAATCCCGAACTATTTCTCGCGATTCAGGAAAAGATACCCCTTATGCGTATATCCACAATTCATTCTTTCTGCCTCAAACTCTTAAAAAGGTTTTCTATAGAACTTGGCCTTGACCCATCCCTCGATGTGATGGATGAATTCAATGCATCACTTCTATGGTCTGAGTCTGTTTATGAAAGCCTTATAGAAGAGAAGAACAGCCCCGACCTCTTCTTTGAAATGATGAGAGATAGGGGTATCAAGGGATGGGATAGCCTTTTTAGAATTCTCAATGAATTACACAGCAGAAGACCATATCCAGAACTTATATTAAAAGAAAATCATCCTGTCGAGAGAGAAGAAGAAAAGAGAATCCTTGAGCTATATTCGAGATGTCTCAAGCGTTACACAGACAAAAAACTCGAAAGGCATCTCATTGATTTTGACGACCTTGAGTTACTCACATATGAGGCACTTATCAAAAACCCGGAATGGCAGAATATACTCTATTCATTTGATGAGCATACAGACCATATACTTGTGGACGAGTTCCAGGATACAAGTTCCTTGCAATGGAAGATTATAGACAAGCTTACAGAAGAATGGCGCTCAGGCATCGGTGCAAAAAGGGACTCGGGGAAGATACCAACCATCTTTCTCGTTGGAGATGAAAAGCAGTCCATCTATCTCTTCAGAGGGGCGAATGTAAGCGTATTTCAGGAGGCAAAAGAGAGGTTTTCTGATTGGCTCGGAAGGGAATACTATTTTGAAGAGATAAGGGAAAATTACAGGAGTCTTCCTGCAATAATAAATTTTACAAACAGCCTCTTCGAAAGACTAATGCCTCCTGATCCTGAACTTGATTCAGGGTATGAAAGCTGGCATACCAGGTACGCACCTTTTGAGGCAACAAGACAGGGTAATGGTCGTGTTGAGCTGATACTTATAGAGGGAGCTGAGCATACAAAGGAGAATCGTGAACGAGAGGCAGTAGCACTTGCAAAGAGGATTCAGTCACTTGTAGGTCATTACGAGATATCTGATGGAGACATAAAAAGGCCATGTATTTATGGTGATATAGCAATCCTTTTAAGGAAAAGGAGACATCTCTGCATATTTGAAGATGCATTGAGAAGAGAGGGAATACCTTTCATTATTGTAAAAGGTATCGGGTTTTATGATGAACCAGAGGTTGCAGTATTGAGAGAACTGCTTTCTCTTATTATTGACCCGATGGATGACTACAGCCTCTTCTGTGTTTTGAGGTCTCCTCTTTTTGGTATTGACTACAGGACACTATTCAGACTGATTGATAAAGGTAATCGGCTCCTTATAGAGAAGATTCAATCAGCAAAAAATAAAAAGGTTAAGGAGGCATTCAATCTCATCTCAAGTTGGGTCGAAAGATCCAGATATACCCCTCTTGCCCTGCTTTTAGAGGATGCACTCTCAGATACAGGTGGATGGTCTCATTACTGGGAGAAACAGAGATATGCAAATATAAAAAAATTTATAAGACTTATCGAACAATATGAGTCTCAAGGGTTTTCCATTCTTGATATCAGGGAAAAACTCATTAAGGCAAGGCTGAAGGATGAGGCAAAGGCAAACATAAATACTGAAGGTATGAATGCTGTAAAGATAATGACAGTGCATGCTGCGAAGGGCCTTCAGTTTCCAATGGTATTCCTTCCATCACTCGATGAAGATAATGTTCCAAGAAGTGGTCCCATTGTGATAGATGAAGAAGGTGAAAGGATTTCTATAGCATACGAGGAGGATTCTACCAAAAGAAAGAAGATAGAACCTTTCTTGAAGAGAAAAGAAAAAGAACTCGAAGAGGAAAAAAGACTTTTTTATGTTGCAGTCACAAGGGCAAGGGATTTCCTCTGCATGTTCGGGGCAGTGAAGAAAGAAAAACCGCCTACAGGCCGTCTTGCGTATATTACTGACAACTTCGAACACCTCCCATCCCTTAAGGTAATAACCGCATCAGAGGTAGATGAACTCTATTTCACTTCTCACTTCTCACCTCTCACCTCTCACTTGCCTTCAGAGCCTTTCATGTCAGAACCAATATATATAGAGCCAATTTCATATGAACCTCCACTTAAATGGCGAGATGTTACAGAAGATGTAGACATAAGGGTAAAGCATGGTGAAGACTGGGTACTTCTCGGTAAGGTATTTCACACGCTCTTTGAAGAACTCTCGAAAGGAATCATAGGGCCTGATGAGGTAGATAAAAATGCCTTCATACTCCTGAGTAATGAGACTGTAACTAAAAAAGATATAGGGAGACTGATGGAGATTATAAAGAAAGATTTTGAGAAGCTTGAAACATCAGGATATTTAAAGGATGTGGTTTTACCAATAAAAGATTCCTACACAGAGCTTCCATTCATCCTGCAGACCCCAAACCGTTCTGGTTTAGGGCAAAAAAGAAACACTGTCTTTAGAGGCAGAATAGACAGGATAATTATCAAAAAGAGGATAGCAATAATCTATGACTACAAGACCTTCCCTGTAAGAGAGAAAGAATTACCAGAGCTTATTGATAAATATAGATTTCAGATGGACATTTACAGGAGTGCTGCAGAAAAAATACTCTCCATCAAGACAAAGAGTTACATCCTATTTACTCACATACCATTATTAATAGAGGTCAGGGGATAGTTTTATAGAAGCAAAAACTTTCAAAAACTTTCCTTTTTGTGATAATCTATGTTTATCAAAAAAAGAGGAGGTGAACATGATGTCAATCTTCAAAAAAATCTCGCCCCTTCTTATTTTGCTTTTTGGACTCTCTATAAGTGGCTGCGAGAGCATGGCACAGCCGAAGGCAAAGGTTGATACAGGACTCGAGCAACAACTCCCACCTTATACCGGGCCAAAGGCTGTGGTTGCAGTTGCAAGATTTGAGTGGAAGGTTGGCACCGGAGGTGGTACAACCACCATAAGGGGAGTTGGTGATCAACCTATAACAATAACACATGAGCAATCAGGTGTTATGGGTGGTCTGAGGGATATGCTTACAACAACCCTTGTCCAGAGCAAACGATATAGGGTTCTTGAAAGGCAGGAGCTTGGTGCAATACAGGAAGAGATAGCACTTGGCGAGCAGGGTTATGCTGAGAAGAAAACCGCTGTTACAAAAGGCAAAATAAAAGGAGCTGATCTGCTAATAGTGGCTGCAGTTACAGGGTGGGATCCTGGAACCGCAGGGACTGGTGGAGGCATCGGTCTTGGAACCAAAGGGTTTTTAGGTGGTGTGCTCGGTGCTATAAAGAAATCCTATATGGCAATGGACATAAGGATAATAGATGCTGCCACGTCTGAAGTCCTTACAGCAACACGGATTGAAGGAGAGGCAACTGATGTAAACCTTGGTTTTCTCGCAGGTGGAATTATTGGCAATGTAGGGCTCGGTGGAGCTCTCTCAACCTATGCAAAGACACCAATGGAAAAGGCAATAAGGACTTGTATTTATGAGGGTGTAAAATACATAATAGAAAATACACCGAAGGAATATTACAAATACTAAACC